>CABYOB010000004.1 GCA_902520385.1 uncultured Bacteroidota bacterium | reverse complement strand
CATATTTTTGAATATTAATCATAATCTTTTTATTGTCTAACCCCATACGTCTAGCTGTAGCGTCTATTATTCTTAAATTAGCTTGGTGCGGAACAAGCCAAGAAATATCTTCAGGTTTTAATTTGTTCTTCTGCATGATTTCTGCCGCAACATCAGCCATTTTACTAACTGCAAACTTAAATACTGTTTTACCATCTTGAAAAATATAATGTTCTTTATTATCTACAGTTTTATGAGAAGAGGGGTTTAAGGACCCTCCTGCAATTTGTTTTAAATATTGCTTTCCAGAGCCATCAACCTTCAATATAGAATCCTGAATTCCCAAAGATTCTTTCGTTGGCTCTAAAAGAACTGCACCCGCACCATCTCCAAAAATAATGCATGTTTGACGATCCGAATAATCTACTATGGAAGACATTTTATCTGAACCAACTACAATAACCTTTTGACATGAGCCACTTTCTATATACGAAGCTCCCGTTTTTAATGCGAATAAAAATCCAGAACACGCTGCCGACAAATCAAAGCCAAACGAATTTGTAGCCCCAATTGAATCAATAATGATTGATGCGGTTGAAGGGAAAAGCATGTCCGGAGTTACAGTAGCGCAAATTATTAAATCGATTTCATTTGCTTTAATGTTTCTTTTAGATAATAGCCTTTCAATAGCCCTTGAAGACATGTGCGCAGTGGCCTTATCTGAGTCTTTTAAAATTCTTCGTTCCTTAATGCCAGTTCTTGTAGTTATCCATTCATCTGAAGTGTCGACCATATTGGCCAAATCTTCATTTGTTAATTTGGTATCTGGAACCCAGCCTGCAACTGCGGTAATGGCACAAGATAAATTTTTCGACATAAATTATAAATTTATTTTATGTCTTTAAAGTTAAAATTAAAGTGGTATGAAAAAAATTATTCTGAAAATAATTTTCCTTTATAATAAATCTTCCCTTCGTGAGTATAAGCTCTGTGATAAACATGAGCCTCACCTGTTTCTTTACAAATAGATACAACCTCACTTTTTGCTTTATAGTGAGTTCTTCTTTTATTTTTTCGAGTTTTAGAAACTCTTCTTTTAGGATGTGCCATTTTACTATTTTTTTAATTTTCTCTTTAAATGATCTGATAAAGTATTCTTACTATTGCCCTTTTGATAAAACTCTAATTTCTCTATTGCTTCAGGGTTACATTCATTGGTTTTATGCTTTTTAGTTCTTGGAATAAGAAAAAAAATAGCCTCCTTTATAACACCTTCCAAATTTACTGGTTCTGCCGTATGATTTAAATAAATTATATTATGAGATTGAGAGTTGTCATCTATTTCTTTTTTTAAAAAATATGTTTCTAATCCATGTAAACTCAAAACTAATGGATCTCCGCACCTATCACAATAAGTTTTAACAGATCCACTTAATGCTAAATCTAACTGCCAGAAAGCATTTTTTTTCTCTATCTCAACAGTACAATTAATCAAATAACTGTCTATCAAAAAGTATTCAGAAAATTCAAAGAACTTACTATCTAATTCAAAATTTGCGAGCATCTTTTTTCCAAAAAGACTAGGGAGATTTACTTCAAAATTAGAACTTCCCATAAATCAAATTTAAAATTGGAAGGCTAATATAATACTTTTCTTCTTCTTTACACTAATCTAGATTTATAAATTTTATTCGCGAAAAATATTGAGTTTAAAAATGATTCGCTATTTACATGCTCTGTTCCTACAATATCGAAAGCTGGACCATGATCAGGTGATGTGCGAATATAATTCATGCCCGCTGTAAAATTTACACCCTTATTAAATGATTCCATTTTAAAAGGAATAAGACCTTGGTCATGATACATCGCAAGAACAGCATCATAATTTTTATACAACAATTTTCCAAAGAAAGCATCAGACGAAAAGGGCCCAGAAACATTAAAACCCTGATGATCAAATTTTTCAATAACTGGTTTTATTATATTTATCTCTTCCTTTCCTATTAACCCTCCATCTCCCATATGAGGATTTAATCCTAAAACTGCAATTTTAGGATTATTTATTGAAAAGTCATTTTCTAAACTACTAATGAGTAGCTTTAATTTTAAAGTCACTAATTTTTTAGTGATCTGTTTTGAAATTTTAGCAATAGGCACGTGATTTGTGACAGTTGCTACTTTGAAACCTTTTGTTATTAAAATCATTAAAGTTTCATATGCATTTGATCTATCTCTTAAGTACTCAGTATGACCTATAAACTTATATCCATTTTCAAAATGCATATTTGACTTACTTACGGGCATTGTAACTAAAGCATCTATTTTATTTAAGATTAAATAATCCGAAGCAACCACTAATGATTTTGCAGCAGCAAGACCGGCGGCTCGTGTGACTTTACCAGGTTGAATATTTAATTTTGATGAAAAACATTCAATTATATTTATAGTTTCATTTCGAGCATCTTCTACATTTTGTATCAACGTACACCTTAAGCCGTTGATTTTTAGTAATTTTAAATAAAAATCCCATAAACATTTAGATGCAAATAAAATTACTTTTACATCTTTGTTTTTAACAAAAATACTATTAAAAGACTGTATTAAAACCTGCAACCCAACTCCATTAGGATCTCCACATGTAACGCCTATCTTGGTTATTTTTTTCATTTAATCTATATAGTTAAATACTAACTGGTTTTTAATTTATTCTGGCAAACCGTTTTTAGCAATAAATTGCAAAAATCTACATATTAGCCTTACACCAGAGCCCGTGCCACCCTTTGGATGTAAAAAATATTCAGACTGAAGAAAAGCAGAGCCAGCAATATCTAAATGAATCCAAGGATAGCATTTTTTTCCTGCATCTTTAGTGAAGTGCTCTAGAAATTTACCTGCTGTTATATGACCCGCTTCAGCCGATCCTATATTTTTTAAGTCCGCTATATTAGACTCTAGCTCTTGGGAATATTCATCCCAAAAAGGCTGAAAAGCAACTCTTTCAGACATTTCATGTCCTGATTTTTCAACAATATCACAGATTTTTTTACTCGCATTTCCCATAGCTACTATTCCATATTTACCTACCGCCCTTGCCGCAGAACCAGTTAATGTAGCAACATCTAACACTAATTTAGGATCAAATCCTTTTGCATAATGTAAAGCATCTGCCAATATCATTCGACCCTCCGCATCAGTGTTAAGTACCTCTACACTACTACCATCCATCATGGTTACCACATCCCCGGGAACATATGCGTTTCCGCCAGGCCTATTTTCAACTGCTGGGATTAGACCAATTACATTAACATTTAACTTCATTTTAGATATTGCGTATATTGCTCCGATAACTGCTGCCGCACCCCCCATATCACTTTTCATACAGTCCATGGAATTTGGAGTAGGCTTTAAGCTTAAGCCACCCGTGTCATAAACCACCCCTTTTCCAACTAATATAATTGGTTTTTGATTATTTTTTTTGGGTAAATAACTAAGTATATTAAATGTAGGGGGATTTACTGAACCTCTATTAACACTTAGAACGCCCCCCATTCCCAAAGATTGTATTTGTTTTTGACCTAAAACTTTTAAATTAAATTTTGCATTTTTAGAAGCTTTTTTAATTTCTTTAGATAATTGTGTTGCTGTTAAAAATGATAATGGCTCATTTACTAAATCTCTAGCCAAAAAAACACCCTCTACTATCTCTTTTTTAAAAAGACTATTATTTTTAAACGAAATATTAAATCTATTTTTTTTTAGTTTTTGATATTTATCAAACCTGTAATTCAATAAAAAAATACTTTCCAAAAAAACCGCTGCACCTTGCTCATTTTTTGATTGATTAATTATGTCCACGCCCAATGAATATTTTTGATCATAAAGTTTTTGTATATGCCTTTGCTCAATAGCCTTAAGCCATTTATAAATTTTTACTGCCTCTTTTCTAATTTCAAGAAATGAATTAGGTAAACAAATGTATTCTTTGTGCGTTTCTGGTTTTAAATTAGATTTTTTATCTAATAAATATATTTTTATCATAATCTTATTAGTAAATTTAGATAACTAAAGTAATTATTTATTATTAATAAACAAGCTAATTGTATGTTCTCTGGAATAATCGAAAATATTGGTGAAATAATGAAAGTTGAGAACAACATCTCAAATTATAATATTTATATAAAATCAAGTTTCACGAATGAACTAGCAATAGGTGAAAGTGTAGCTCATAACGGAGTTTGTTTAACTGTAACGCACATTGGTCCAAAATTTTATAAAGTGACCTGCGTAAAAGAAACTCTTCTTAAAACAAATTTAGGAACCTTAAAAGTGGGAGATAAAATTAACTTAGAGAGAAGTTTAAAAATGTCCTCTAGAATAAGTGGTCATTTTGTACAGGGTCACGTAGATTGTCTTGGAAACTGTTCCTTTATTAATAAGGAAGACGGTAATGTTTTTTTTATATTTCAATATCCAAAAAAATTCCAAAATTTAATATTTGAAAAAGGGTCAATCTGTATTAACGGTGTTAGCCTAACTGTTTCAAAAATTAAAGACTCAGAAATGTCATTTGAAGTCTGGATAATCCCACATACTCTTAAAGAAACAACTTTTCAGTTTATAAAGAAAAATGATAAAGTTAATCTAGAATTTGATATGATTTCAAAACAAATTGACAGGACGGCTAGTCTTTTAAAATTGTAAGGTGGCCCGTATAATATTCTTTTTGATTTTGAGCTTGATTAAATACATCCAAAACATAATAGTAAACACCATCATTTACCAGTTGTTTCTCAGAACTTTCCGAATAATCTCTAATATAACTATCCAAGACAACTTCTCCATCCCACCAAACATCATTTAAACCATAATCACTTTCAATATATACAACACCTCCCCATCTGTTAAAAACAGTAAATAAGCTGTTAGTGTAGATGGTAGGATCTAAACCATCAATAATAAACTCATCATTAATGCCATCATTATTAGGGGTGATAACATTCGGTAATACTAGTTCGCACGAAAACCCTACCTCAATATATGTATCTATATTACATGCTGTATATTGAAACATATAAATACCATAGTCTGGTACAGTAACCTGAACTTCTGGAGACCATTGGTCAGAAAAAACAACTCCGCTTGGCCCAAAAATTTGTGTCCAAGGCCCACCATTTTCAGCCTCTGTATAAGCTACCAAATCTGCATATAAAATGCAATCTTGGTGCTGCGGCCCAACAACAGTTGGTTCATCAGGTGCAAAAGTAACAGGAATAACATCATATGAATCACATGCTTCAAACATAAATTGATAAGTTCCATATTGATCTACTGTTACATTTGTACTTAAATCGTTCGGTGAAGAAAAAGTGACATTTGAGCCATTAGGGCTAGAAAAAAGTGACCACCCATTTATATTTTCAATATAATTAACTTCTAGCTCAGTCTGAAAGTCACAATAAACAGTCTCTTCATTAATTATTTGTGGTGTTTCAGTAACAAATTCAACCGAAACTGTTTGAGTACCTGCACAGCCCATAAAATTAAACGTATACAGACCATATTGATCAACAGTTACATTTGTTGACAAATCATTCGGTGAAGAAAAATTAATATTTCCAGGGCCCGAACCCGACCACACCATCACATCTCCTTGTACACTTGCATTTAAACTTGTGTTTAACAAACAAGTCACCGGACTTAATGGCTCCGAAATCACGGGGTTTCCATCTAATACAGTAATTGTAACTTGATCTGTATTTGTCCCACAATCATTTGTAACGCTCCATTGAAAAACATTCTCCCCAATCGATAGTCCAGTAACATTAGAAGATGGATTATCGATATCGCTTATGATGCCACTTCCTGATATTAACTCCCATTGTACAACATTATCTTGTGCCTGAGTACTATTTGCCGACAGAGTTGTTAAAGTTGAACATATTTCTTGGTCATCCCCTGCCAAAGCCTCCTCTGGCATTAAGCCATCCATTTCAACTGAGATTGTTTCTTCATCAAAACAACCTAATTGAGTGGATACACTTAAAATATAATTTCCTGGTGGAATATTATTTAAAATGTCTGTGTTTTGTGCTATTGTTTCTTGAACTACTTCACCATTTTCATTAGTCCAGATAAAATCAAATGGACCTGTTCCCACTGGGCTAGAAATTATTTGTCCATCTGGATTATTTTCCCAGCCGCAAGAAGCTGAGGTAGTCTCATAATCAATTGAAATTTCTTCAAAAAATATACTTACCTCGTCTTCAACTGTTCCTCCTCCATTTCCAGAACACCCCCCTCCCTCACAAAGTTGCGCCTGAGCATAGTATGTGGTTGATTCAGTTGGATTAACAGTTAAAGTGTTACCTGAACCAACAATATTTCCATCAACATCTAACCATGTAACTGTATTGCCAGTAATTACAGGTTGGTAAGGAATTTGTTCTATTATATAATCATTTGGGCCATTTGGCGTAAATCTATATCCATCTTGTAACGCTGTCCATTGATTAGGAAAATTTCTTACTATACCATCAGGCCCTGTAACTACATTAGCTATAGTCCCCGTGTTATTATGTAAAGCATGTATAGCTGCCCCATCATTCCATGTTGCACATAATGGCTTTTCAGATATATGAGTTTCAATAATATTACTTGTTTCAAATAATTTTATTTGACTAGTATAACATATATCAGTACATGAGAACATAGGTATTGCGCAAAAAGTAACTGTAAATACTCTATTAGGAGCATCACCTGATAAACTATACTGAATATTTCCACCTATCCCTGGATTTATATCTTGCCAAGGGCACAGTATTGCATTCATTGGAGCGTCAAAATTATTAGGCACAGCTGCACCAATATTCCAACCAGAATAACCACCAGCATTTGCAGCATTAAATGACAAATAATTATTTGAAGAAATAACACATTGGTTATAAGTGACCCCATAAAAATCAAAATTAAAACCTAAATTAACTAATCCTCCAAAAGTATCATCACTAGAAATACCAGAGTCAGTTCCAGAAGTCCCATTAGCAGTGGCTTGTAAAGTTATCTCTGTAGGCTCACACAAATAGACATCTTCAGAAGCTACAATTTGAGCAGTTAATAAATCGGTAGATATTAACATACAAAAAATCATAATTGTTTTTAAAAATTGCTGCATCATTTAGTTTTAATTTGAGTGTTGATATAACAAATATAGTTATAATAAAGAAATATTTTTTAACATAGGATTAAATATAGAATTAAAAAAGTAGATTTGTAATCTTTATTATTAATCATGCCTGATAAACAAAATTTTATTCGAAATTTCTGTATTATCGCCCATATTGACCATGGGAAAAGTACTCTTGCTGACAGATTGCTTGAATTTACTAAAACAGTTGAAAAGAAAAATCTTCAAAATCAATTATTAGACAATATGGATTTGGAAAGAGAGCGAGGAATTACAATTAAAAGCCACGCTATTCAAATGCAAACAATGTTTAATAATGAAAATTATTGTTTAAACCTAATTGACACCCCTGGGCATGTTGATTTTTCTTACGAAGTATCAAGATCCATTGCAGCTTGTGAAGGGGCTTTATTGGTTGTAGATGCTGCACAAGGAATTCAAGCTCAGACCATTTCTAATCTTTATTTAGCCTTAGAAAATGATCTTGAAATTATACCAGTACTAAATAAGGTAGATTTAGACAGCGCTAACCCCGAAGAGGTTTCTGATCAAATTATTGATTTAATCGGTTGTAAAAGAGAAGATATAATTTGGACATCTGGAAAAACTGGACTAGGGGTCGAAGTCTTAATAAAAAATATTATTGAAAAAATACCATCTCCATCTGGTAACAGAAAACTGCCATTACAAGCATTAATTTTTGACTCTGTATATAATCCATTTAGGGGTATAGAAGCTTATTTTAAAGTTGTTAATGGAACTATTTCTAAAGGAGATAAAGTAAAGTTCTTTGCAACAGGCAAATCATATATTGCCGAAGAAGTTGGGATATTAAAATTTAAACAAGAAAAATGTGAATCAATTTCTACTGGAAATGTAGGATATATAATTTCTGGAATTAAAGATGCTAATGAAGTAAAGGTCGGAGACACCATAACTTCTATCGAAACCCCTTGTGATAAACCAATTGAAGGATTTGAAGATGTAAAACCAATGGTTTTTGCCGGAATCTATCCAGTGGACACAGATGATTATGAAGAATTAAGAAATTCAATGGAAAAATTAAAACTAAATGATGCATCCTTAACTTTTGAACCTGAATCATCTATGGCTCTAGGGTTTGGATTTCGTTGCGGATTTTTGGGCATGTTGCATATGGAAATTATTCAAGAACGTTTAGATAGAGAATTCAATATGAATGTTATAACCACTGTTCCTAACGTTTCTTATTATGCGTACACAAAGAAAGGAGAAATTATACAAGTTAACAATCCCTCTGACTTACCTGAATCAAACCATCTAGAGCGTGTTGAAGAACCTTTTATTAAAGCCCAAATAATTACAGATAGTCAATTTATTGGACCCATTATGAATCTTTGTATAGAAAAAAGAGGAATATTAAAAAATCAAGTATATATCACAACTAATAGAGTAGAAATCTCTCTTGAAATGCCTTTATCGGAAATTGTATTTGATTTCTATGACAGATTAAAAAGTATCTCCAAGGGTTATGCATCATTTGATTATCAGCCCTTAAATATGCAAATAACTCATTTAACAAAAGTAGACATCTTATTAAACGGTGAACAAGTAGATGCTTTATCTTCCCTTATTCACAGAGATAATGCATTTAACATTGGAAAAAAAATGTGCGTTAAACTAAAAACATTAATTCCAAGACAACAATTTGATATTGCTATTCAAGGAGCTATCGGCTCTAAAATAATTGCTAGAGAAACAGTTAAAGCTTTAAGAAAAGATGTGACTGCAAAATGTTATGGTGGAGATATAACAAGAAAGCGAAAATTACTAGAAAAACAAAAGAAAGGGAAAAAGAAAATGAAACAACTTGGAAATGTTGAAATTCCACAATCTGCTTTTCTAGCAGTTTTAAAATTAAATGAATAGTTTTATTATATTTGTTGACTAATTAAAAAACCCGAAAAAATGGCAGCGAAAAGAAAACCAGCTAAAAAAACAGCAAGAAAAAAAGCAAAACCAATTGTTGAGCCTCAAATTGAAACCAGCTCAAATGGGCGTAGAATTGCAATTTTAGTAATTATTGTACTAGGCATATTAATACTTATGGGAAGGGGTGATGAGCAAACTACAAAAACTAAAAAAGTAAAAAATACAAAAGAAAAAGTAAAAGTAAAAAAGGAGAGGGTAAATAAAAATTCTAAAAACGAAGATGCTGAATATATTCCTCAGTCCACTAAAAATAACAATAATAGTTATTTAAATAAAAGAAATGGAACTGATGATTATTTAGATAAAAGACAATAAAATGGCTGGCCATAGTAAATGGGCAAACATCAAACACAGAAAGGGAGCGCAAGATAAAAAAAGAGGAAAGTTATTTACACGCTGTATAAAAGATATTTATGTAGCAGTAAAAGAAGGTGGTGATGATGTTTCTTCTAATCCTAAATTAAAAACTTCGATACAAAACGCCAAAGGTGTAAATATGCCCAAAGACACAATTGAAAGGGCAATCAAAAAAGCATCTTCAAAAGATTCTGACACTTATGTTGAAACTACTTACGAAGGATATGGTCCAGGAGGCGTAGCGTTCTTTATAGAATGCACAACAGATAATATCAACAGAACTGTAGCTAATATAAGGGCCATATTTAATAAATTTAATGGAGAGTTAGGTAAAAATGGTTCTTTAGAATTTTTATTCAATCGAATCAGTGTTTTTGAATTAGATAAAAATATTGGGAATTTTTCTGAAGAAGAGCTAGAAATGTCCTTAATAGACGGAGGGCTAGAAGAATTTGAAACCATGAGTGATGCTTATTTTTTATCTACTAACTTTGAAAACTTTGGACTAATGCAAAAAAAACTTGAAGAATTAAAAATAGTTCCTAAAAATGCACGACTTGAAAGACTAGCCCTTGAAACAAAAAAAATTAGCAAGGATCACGCGAACACCATTTTAAATATGATAGAAAAATTTGAAGAAGACGATGATGTTCAAGACGTTTTTCATTCATTAGAAATTATTGAAGATTAAATACTATGAATATTTTATTACTTGGATCAGGGGGAAGAGAACATGCTATTGCTTGGAAATTATCTACTAGTAAAAAATTAAAAAAATTATTTATTGCGCCAGGAAATGCTGGAACTAATAACTTAGGGACCAACATTAATTTAAATACTAAAAAATTTAGTAGTATCGGGAGTTTTATTTTAAAAGAAAAAATAAATATCTTAATTGTCGGGCCAGAAAATATTATTGTAGAGGGAATATATGATTATCTAAAGCCTAAATTTCCAAATTTAACTATTATTGCTCCCTCAAAAAAAGCCAGTTTACTTGAAGGAAGCAAGCGATTTGCAAAAGAGTTCATGGAAAAATATAAAATACCTACAGCTAAGTATGCATCATTTAAAAAAAATCAATTTAAACAAGCTGTTAATTATTTGAAATCAATTAAAGCCCCATATGTTTTAAAAGCAAATGGATTAGCAGCAGGAAAGGGAGTTGTTATTTTACAAAATAAATTAGAGGCTGAAAAGGAGTTAAAAGAGATGCTAATCGATAATAAATTTGGTGCGGCAAGTGATGAGGTTTTAATTGAGGAGTTTTTATCTGGAATTGAATTATCTGTTTTTGTTCTAACTAATGGTATTGATTATAAAATTTTACCTACAGCTAAAGACTATAAAAGAATTGGTGAAGGAGATACTGGATTAAATACTGGGGGGATGGGCTCTGTTTCCCCAGTTCCATTTGCAAATAAAGCATTCATGCAAAAAATAGAAAACTTAATTATTAAACCAACAATTGAAGGTTTAAAAAAAGAAAACATAAAATATTATGGCTTTATTTTTTTAGGCCTTATCAAAGTTAATAATGAGCCAAAAGTTATTGAGTACAATGTACGTTTAGGTGATCCGGAAACACAAGTTGTTTTGCCAAGAATTAAGTCTGATCTTGTTAATTTATTCTCGAAGATAGAAGATGAACATGCATTTAAATTAGAAAAATTAGAAATTAGTGCTAAATGTTGCAGTACTGTAATTTTAAGCTCTAAAGGGTACCCTGAGAAATATACTACCGGACAATCAATATCTGGATTAAATACATCAGAAGCCCAAAATATTATTTTTCATGCCGGAACGAAAAAAGAAAATAATAAAATCATAACAAATGGGGGAAGAGTACTAGCTGTAAGTAGTTTAGGTAAAAGTATCAAGCAGGCTACTCAAAATTCTTATAAAAGAATTAAAGCAATCCATTTTGATGGGGTTTATTATAGAAAAGATATTGGTTTAGATTTAATACCTAAATAAATTTTTTGGCCGAAATTACAAATGCTACGCAAGCTAGAAAAATAAAAAAATAATTAGCATAATTCCCCAAAAAAGGAAGTACCTCAAAAGATTTTTCGAAAATATTTGCTAGAGAATTAAAAAAATCTGTCATAAAAATTAAATTTTATAATACAAAAATAGTTTTTTTATAAATATCTGCAACCAAAAAATTGTTTTACTAAAAATCTATTTTAACTTCATAAAAATATTTAATTTAAAAAAATGAAATTTGGCGTAGTAGTTTTTCCTGGTTCTAATTGTGATCACGATATGTATTATAATCTAAAAACTAAACTAAAACAAGACGTGGAGTTTTTGTGGCACAAAGAAACTAGTTTGAAAAAATGTGATTTTATTATTCTGCCTGGTGGATTTTCATATGGAGATTATCTTAGATCTGGAGCAATTGCTCAATTCTCTCCAATTATGAAATCTGTTATTGAGCATGCACGAAAAGGTAAATATGTGTTAGGCGTTTGCAATGGTTTTCAAATTTTATGTGAATGCAATTTGTTACCTGGCACCTTGCTTAGGAATATAAATCAAAAATTTATATGTAAAAATTTATATATTAAATCAAGTAACTCTTGTTTAATTACAAAAAAAATTAACTCAAAAACCCCCCTTAAGATTCCTATAGCACATGCAGAGGGAAGATACTATACAGACCAGAAAACATTAAAATCGCTTGTTTCTAATAAACAAATAATATTTAAATATTGTGATGCTAATGGAGAAGTTAATATGGAGTTCAACCCAAATGGCTCAATGAAAAATATTGCGGGAATTTGTAATAAAGCGAAAAATGTTTTTGGAATGATGCCGCACCCAGAAAGAGCATGTGATGAAAACTTAAATAATATAGATGGCAAACTTATTTTTGAATCTATTATTGAAAACATTTAAAAGGAAAGCAGAATATATATAAATTTAGTAGCACCTAATTTAATTATATATATTCTGCCTTCACACCCCAATACTATCTGCTGACATATTATACAACAATCGTGCCAAAATTAATATAGATTATTTTTTTTAATAAAATCATAAACGTTGGGGGGCAGATATCTTGTTATAATATCTTTTTTATTAGCAATTCCCTCTCTAATACTAGTAGATGAAATTTTGATTATGGGAAAATCTAAATAATTAATCTTTCTAGAATTCTTGTTTTTAATTTGAGCCCCCTCTCTTGGATAAACATATATACTATACTTTTCTTGTATCTCTTGACTGTTTCTCCAACTATTTATTTTAATATAATTATCAGAACCCATAATAATTGCAAAAAAAATTTTTGAGAATTTATTACTTAAATAAGATAACGTATCAATAGTATAATTCGGCGGATTAAATTTAAATTCAACGTCACTTATTACAACATTATCATAATTTTTAAATGTAATATTTAACATTTCTAATCGCGCTTCCTTATTTATTAAATTAAATTTTTTATGTGGGCTCCTAGGAGATAGGATAATCCATATTTGATTAAATATTTTTTTATTTAACAATTGGGAAACAATTTCGACATGACCATTGTGAACTGGGTTAAACGTTCCAAAAAACAAACCTACTTTCATTATTTATTTTTTAAATAATCTTTAACCTCTATTAATATGTCTTTTTTTAATTTATCTAAATCTAGATTAATCATAATAGCATCAAACTTATTTTTATAAACCTGCTCTTTTTTTATTTTTTGGATTCTTTTTAAAATTTCCTGTTCCTTTTCAGTGCCTCTATTCCTTAATCGCTTTTCAATAGTTTTAAAAGGAACATCAATGTAAATGGAAAATGCATTTTTTTTAAAAAAATTTTTCAATGTTATAGCACCTTTTACATCAATGTCAAAAATTATATTCTTGCCTGACTGTATCATCGATTGAACCTCATTTTTTAAAGTGCCATAAAATGTATTTTGATATACCTCTTCCCACTCTAAAAAGTCTTCATCTTGTATTCCCTTTTTAAAACGATTTATATCTAAAAAATAATAGTCCACCCCGTTTCTTTCATGTTCTCTTTTTCTCCTACTTGTAGCAGAAACTGAAAAATGTAAATTTAAATCTTGAGCTAACAGAAATTTAGTAATAGTAGTTTTCCCCGATCCACTTGGGGCAGAAATAATGATAACTTTTCCTCTTTTAAAGTACATTTTGAATTTGCTCTTTGATGTTTTCTAATTTTTCTTTTATTTCCACAACACTTTTCTGTAATTCAAAATCATTTGATTTTGAGCCAATTGTATTAGTTTCTCTCAACATTTCCTGTGTCAAAAAATTAATTTTTTTACCTAATTCTTTGTTGCTATTCATGATTTGTAAAAAAAATTTTATATGGTGTTTTAATCTAACTATCTCTTCAGAAATATCCATTTTTTCCAAATAATAAATCACCTCCTCCTCTAGTCTTATTTTATCATATGTTTTAATGATACTTTTAAATTTTGTTTTTATTTTTGCTCTTTTATTCTCTATTCTTTTCTTATCTCTTCTTATTATTTTTGACAATTGGGTTGAAATTTGATTTACATAATTAATTAATTCTTTTTTTAAAGATTCACCCTCATTAGCTCTATAACTTACCACTTCTTTTATTACACTAATTACTAATTTTAAAAACTTTTGTTGATAATTTCTTGATATTCTATGAGATCTCTGTTGATTACTTTTTGGTATTAATAATGAAAGTTCAAGTAATTTTTCATTTGAACTTTTGGGACTTATTTTTTTTAAATACGCCATTTTTTTATTTATTTCCACTAAATCTAATTTTTCTGAAGACTGACTATTATTCGACTTTTTAATTTTTATTTCTACTTTCCCTCTTTTTAAGTTTTTTTTTGCAAGTTTTTTTATTTGATTCTCTAATAAAAAAAATACTTCTGGGCATTTTAAACTAAAGTCGAACATTTTACTATTTAAACATCTAATCTCAATAGTTACTGTATCTTTCAAAATTTCTTGCGATTTCACCGCATAACCTGTCATTGAATAAATCATAAAAATATATTTAAGTCGCAATATACAAAAGTGTATTTTCGCATTATAAAAAAATACTATATCATTAAATAAATCTAATGTCTAAACTTTTGCAAAAATGTAATTAATAACATAAATTCGATTCACTAGTTTGTATATACAATATAAGATTAATTAAAATGAAATTTGGAACAAAAATAATTCATTCTGGATTACAACCAGACCAAAAACCTACTGGAGCTGTTATTACGCCTATATATCAAACATCTACATATATTCAAAAAAGTCCGGGAAAAAATCTCGGATATGAATACTCTAGAAGTTCAAACCCAACAAGAAAGGCACTTGAGCAAAACGTAAGTAGTTTAGAAAACGGAAAATATGGTTATTGTTTTGCTAGTGGAATGGCTGCAATAGATTGTATATTAAGATTATTAAAGCCTGGTGATGAAATTATTTGTTCAAATGATATCTACGGTGGAACCTTTAGACTTTTTAATCAAATATATACTAGACAAAATTTTAAATTTATTTTTTCCGATTTGCAATCTACCAAAGAATTAAAAAATTTATGCACTAAGAAGACAAAAATGATCTGGATAGAAACCCCATCTAATCCTATGATGAATATAATTGACATTAAAAAAATAACTGATTTTTCACAAAAACACAAAATATTAACTGTGGTTGATAACACATTTGCAAGCCCTTATTTACAAACACCCCTTGACTTGGGTGCCGATATTGTTACTCACTCTGCAACAAAATATTTGGGAGGGCATTCTGATTTAGTACTAGGCGCCGCAATAACAAATAAAAAATATTTATCTGACAAGTTATACTTAATTCAAAAAAGTTGTGGGGGGATACCTGGGCCTATGGATTGTTTTTTGACACTTAGGGGCATCAAAACACTGCATCTAAGGATGGAAAAACATTGCTTTAATGCCAAAAAAATAGCATTATTTTTATCTTCTCATAAAATGGTAAAAGAAGTTTTTTGGCCTGGTTTAAAAACTCATCCAAATCACAGAGTTGCAAAAAAACAAATGAAAGGTTTTGGCGGAATGGTATCATTCAAGTTAAAAAAGAACAACTTCGGTATTGTGAAAAAATTTCTATCTAATCTAAAAATATTTACACTAGCGGAATCTTTAGGTGGAGTGGAATCTTTAATTTCTCACCCATCTTCAATGACACATGCTAGCTTATCTGCTGAATTAAAATTAAAAAATAAAATTACAGATTCCTTAGTTAGAATTAGTGTTGGGATAGAAAATCATGAAGATTTGATAAATGATTTATCAAAATCTTTTAATAAATTGAAATAAATCTAAAATATGAAAAACAAGTTTGCAATAATTGGACTAGGTCAATTTGGAATGGCAATAGCCAAAACTTTATCAAAGAAAGGAGCTGAAGTAATTGCTATTGATAAGGATATAAATAAAATAGAACATGTTAAAGAGTTTGTGTCATATGCAGTTTCAATAGACGCAACAGATAAACAAGCTTTAATAAATCAAAATATAGAAGAAATGGATGCGGTAATTATTGCCATCGGGGAAGATTTTAAATCCATGATATTATGTGCAAATATTTTAACTGAACTATCAATTAAAAGAATTGTTAGTAGAGTAATGGGAGAAAATGAAAGATTGATTCTGAAGAAACTAGGAATCACCGAAATCCTTTCCCCTGAAGATGAAATTGGTAGAAGCATTACAACTAGCTTATTAAATCCTAACATTTTATTTAGCCTTGAACTTCCAGATAACTACTTGATAGCTGAAATTAAAGCTCCTGAAAAATTATTAGGTGATAAATTAGGTGAAATTAAATTACGTGAAGACTTTGGGCTCAATCTAATAACTATATTGAGGGGGTCTAAAACTAAAAATGATGAAATTAGCCACAATATATTTGGCATACCATCTGCTGAAACTATAATAGATAAAAATGACATCTTAATTTTATTTGGATCCACACAGGATATTAAAAAATTCGTGGAAATTAACACTTAATTCGACATTTAAACTACTAAAATTTACATTTTTCTGATATTTTTCTATTTCTTATTATTTTTGCAGCGTATATTGCCTTAACATGTTGATTTTTAGATATTTATACACATTTTTTTTAATTCACTATTTGATGTTGATAAATAAAACAAATAATATTTCCTAAAACTTTATTTTACTGAGGTATATGAAATAAAATTAAAAGTAAAATTGAAAAAAGTTTTATTTCGAAATATTTTGATCAAATAGTAGATATTTTAGAAAAATCGCACATTCTATATAAATTTGACATGTTTAACCAAAAAAACGAATGCTATGAATTCAGTATTTAAATCATTTGGCGACTTTATAGCTGGCTTAGCTGGCTTATTCATGTCGCTTTTAGGGCTAGGAATAGTAGCTCAAGTATTATTAGGAGAAGCAATGGGTGCTGGTATGGACGTAATCGGTAACATCCAAGGATTTGTTACAGATTTCGCTAACGGTGGATTTGCTGGACTAGTAACACTGATTGTTGTTCTGTCATTAATCAAAAAATAATTTTGATTATTACTTAATAAACCCGCCTTTATGGCGGGTTTTTAAGTTAAAAAATAAGATTTTCTATGAAAAATATATTTGAAAAAGTCAGCACGATAATTCAGGAAATTACACCACTTGCATTTTCTTTTCTTTGTTTTGGAATAACAATACAATTAATTATTGGTGATCCCATTCTTGGCTGGGATGTAGTTGGTAATATTTCTAAAGCTATCGGCAAGTTGGGGCAAAATACGTTTGTAGGAATAGCTTCTTTATTATTTTTATACACTATTCTTAATAAGAAAAGTTAAATAGGCCTAATGGGCTTGTAACCAATTTTCCCCAAAACCTAATTCTACTTTTAATGGAATATTAGTTTTATGTGAATTTTCCATTTTTATTTTCACAATTTTTTTCACTATTTCTTTTTCACTCCTGTGAACATCAAAAATTAATTCATCGTGAACTTGTAAAATCATTTTTGATTGAAGTTTCAATGCATCAAATTCTTTATAAATATCTATCATTGCTTTTTTAATAATATCTGCCGCTGAACCTTGAATTGGTGCGTTGATTGCATTTCTCTCAGCATGACTTCTTAATAGTGCATTTCTAGAATTTATATCCTTTAAATAACGCCTTCTACCTAAAATAGTTTCAACATAGCCATTATCTCTAGCAAGCGCTATCTGATTATTCATATATGATTTGAGTTTTTGATACTGAGCAAAATATGTGTTAATTAATTCTGCCGATTCCTTTCTATTTAAATTTGTTTGTTGACTTAAACCAAAAGCTGAGACCCCATATATAATTCCAAAATTCACTGTCTTAGCATTTGATCTCATTTCTCTAGTAACATTTTCAAAAGAAACATTAAATAACTTAGATGCTGTTATAGCATGTATATCTTTATCATCTAAGAACGCTTGCGTCATAGATGGCTCAGAGCTTAATTCTGCAATTAAACGTAGCTCTATTTGAGAATAATCAGCTGCTAACAAAATGTTATTTACAGACGGAACAAATGCTTTTCTAATTTCTTGACCATATTTAGTTCTTATAGGGATATTTTGAAGATTAGGAGATTTTGAGCTCAATCTTCCTGTTGCAGCTACTGCCTGATTAAATGTGGTATGTATTTTTTTCGTTTGCTTGTTAACTAAATTTGGTAACGAATCAACATATGTTGAAAGTAATTTGTCAAGAGATCTATACTTTAAAACTAGCTTAATTATAGGATGATTTTTTTTTAATCTTTGTAAATTTTGCTCTGAAGTTGAAAATTGTCCTGTTTTTGTTTTTTTAGCATTTTTATCCAAATTTAACTCCACAAATAAAATTTCCCCTAATTGTTTTGGAGAAGATATATTAAATTCTTTTCCTGAAATTTTAAATATGTTGTCCTTTATTTTTATTATTTCTGATTTAATTTTTTGAGCAAAATTTGACAATGTGCTATTATTTATATTGAATCCTTCTTTTTCCATTTGGAATAAAATAAAAGTTAGTGGCATTTCAATATCTCTAAATAAATCAATTGTATTGGAGTTATTTAAAGTGTCAAGCATTTTTGATTGAAGTCTAAAATTTAACACGGTTAAGTTAGAAACATACCGATCTAATTCTTCAATACTTTTTGTGTTAGGATCTAAGTCAATATTTAAAATTCGCTTAATTAACACATTATTATTGTTTCTGTCGTCTGGATTTACTATATAAGCGGCCAATAAAACATCAAATAAATTTTGGTTTATATTAAAGTCAAAATCCAAATTTAAAATCTTCCACAAACTCTTTACATCAAAACATATTTTTTCAATATCTAAAATAAATAAGTTCTTAATGAACTCTCGTACTATTTCAATGTTTATATCATTATGATTTTCCTTCAAAAGAAATACAGTATCTCCGTCTAAAGAAAAACTAAATATGACATTCTCCTTGTCGTTTTTGAAACATTGAAATGAAATTTGATTATAATCATTTAATTGATTTTTAAAATTATTTAAATCATCACTGGTTTGAATAATTTTATGAGAAGAATAATAATCTTTGGATTCATTGATTTTTAAATCATCTTGATTTATTTGTGAAAATAAATCGGTTTGCAATCCTATATTAGTTTTTTTGCCAAGACTTTGATCATTATTATTTGTTGGAATAAATATTTTTTTTATTCTATTTAAAATATTATTAAATTCTAATTCTTTGAATAATTTTTCTATTTCTTGAAAATTAGGTTCCTGTGTTTTAAAATCATTAAATGAAAATTGAACTGGAGCATCAGTAGAAATTGTGACTAAGTCTTTAGATAAGAAAGCATTCTCTTTAGAATTCTCTAATTTTTCTTTTAGCTTACCTTTAATGCTATCTATATTTTCATAAACTTTTTCTATAGAACCAAATTCATTAATTAACTTTTGAGCTGTTTTTTCACCAACTCCAAAAACTCCAGGAATATTATCAGAAGTGTCACCCATTATTCCCAGAAAATCAATAAACTGTTCAATGCTATTTAAACCAAATTTTTCACAAACTTCATTTTTTCCCATCACTTTTGGTCCACTAAAACGAGTCCCCGGTTTATATATAAAAGAATTATCCGTTACTAGCTGGCCAAAATCCTTATCAGGTGTAATCATGTATGTTTGAAAACCTTCTTGGTCAGCGTGTTTACTTAAAGTTCCAATAACATCATCAGCTTCATAACCCTCTAAAGAAACTTGCTGAATATTTAGGGCCTCTAAAGACATCTTTATGTAGGGTATAGCCCCTGAAATACCTTCTGGCATAGCGTCCCTATTTGCTTTATATTCTGGGTATTTTTTATGTCTGAAAGTTGGTCCTTTTAAATCAAAAACCGCGGCCAAATGAGTTGGCCTTTCCTCTCTAATAAGTTCTAACAAGCTATTTAAGTATCCATAAATCGCTGAAGTGTCTAATCCCTTAGAATTTATTCTTGGGTTTTTAATAAATGCAAAGTAAGCCCTATATATTAAAGCATATGAATCTAATAAAAAAAGTTTTTTCTCTCCTTGGGTAATCATAGTGTATATCATTAAATTTAATTAAAAAAGTATACATTAGTTATATAATTTATTTTAAATATTAATTTGAAGAAAATAGTTTCTTATTTAAGTGTTGAAATTCCTGGGATTTCTATTTCTATTTTTAGAATTTTTTTTGGTTTTATCCTTTCATTGCAAAGTATATATTGGATTATTATAGGTTTTATTCAAAAGAATATAATAGATCCCACTTTTTTATTTCCATTTATCAAAGGATTAGAACCCTTAGATGATACATTAATGAATTTTGGATTAAATGGATCTCTATTAATTAGTTCTATTTGCATAATGACTAATAAGTTTTATAGGATTGGGTTAACTATATACTTATTTTCATTTACATACTTATGGTTGCTTTGTCAAGGTTATTTTAATAATCATTATTACTTAATTTCCATCATTTGTTTTTTATTACTTTTTTCAAAAACACCATTTTCTAAATCAGAAAAAATTCGTATTCCAAAACTTCACCTTTATTCACTACAATTGCTAATTATTATAATCTATTTTATTGCAGGATTAAATAAGTTAAATCCTTATTGGTTGGTCGACATTCAGCCTATGACACATATCTTATCAAAAGTTGGAATAAATGAGGCCTCCGTTTTCATTCCTTTCTTTGCATATTTAGGTCTGTTTTTTGATTTACTCATTGGTCCTATTTTATTAATTAAAAAAACACGCTTTATTGGATTTGTTGCAGCCATTTTATTCCACCTAATGAATTTTATAATTTTTATTTTGGTAGGTGGAGAAATTGGATTTTTTCCATTTATCATGATAAGCACTTTGATTCTTTTTTTAGACCCTAAGTTTATTGAGAGCAAAATTTTAAAAAATAATGCTAGGTTATTAAGCCGACAACATTTAAATAAAAAGATTTCATATATATTACTAGTATTTTTATTTTTTCAAATTATTATTCCATTTAGACATGTTTTTTTCGAAGGTTATGTAGATTATAATGGAATTGGTCAAAGGTTTTCATGGAGACTAAAAAACATGTATAAAAAACACGATCAGGAAATCATTAAATTTAGGCTGTTAGTTAAAAATAACTCGACTATAATGTCCACTTTTAATCTTGCAGAAGATCCTATGGAAGTGGCAGAATTTAAAGGGAAAAAAATTAATGTGTATTTAACAGAACGACAAAAAACTAATTTATTTTATTACCCTAATATGATACCTGAATTCGCAAAAAAAATAGAAGTCTTAATTCAAGAAAAAGTAGCAGTTGATTTAATTATTAACGGAGAATGCAATATTGGTTTCATGGGAAGGGAAAAACAATTGTTATTTGATCCTAATATTGATTTAACAAAAATTACTAATTCAACTTATAAAACTAACACTTGGCTAAATCCTCTTAAAACAAAACCCTGGGATATTAAATAAATCTATTCATTATACAACGCATCCATTACAGTTTGACCTACTGCTTTTAGTGTCTCCCTTGAAATATTATTCATACCATCTCCGTGAGTATGCCAGTACTTATTAAAATGATTTTCAGTTGATGGATCATATTCTATAATATCAATAGTAGGTATTTTCAATATTTCATTAATAGGTAAATGGTCGTCAATTATTCCTGGGGTTTGTTCAAAAGAAAAGTAATCAGAAAATCCTGATTCTATAGCCTGATTCCAATATTTATCTACAATTTCTTTGGCATATTCCACAGAATATGCCTCTTGTGTAAATATAGCGCCAGGGGCACCAACCATATCTAAAAGAATTCCATATTCTGCATTATAATTAGAAACATGAGGTTTTTTTGACCAGTACTGAGATCCAATACACCAACTTAAAACGTCACCTGTTCCACCTTCACCTTGGTCTTCTAAATCAAAAAAAATAATATCAACCCCTATTTCTGGCTTCATAATAGAAGCCTGTCTAGCAATTTCTAATAATACGCCAACACCACTAGCACCATCATTAGCTCCATCTATAGCTTCTTTTGTTCTTGTTGTATCATGATCAGCAATAAACCTTGAGTCCCAATGAGCACATAGAAATATTCTTTCATTTTTATCTGGAGAAAATGAGCCAATAATATTTTTCATGTTAAGTTTTTCACCATCAAATCTTTGCTCAACCGATTCTTGTATAAATATTTTTGCTCCATATTCTTCTAATTTAGCAACTAAATAATTCCCACATTTTTTATGTGCTTGTGAATTAGGAGCCCTAGGGCCAAATAAAACTTGTTGTTCTACAAAAAAATAAGCTGAGTCCGCGTTAAAATTAGGCACATCAACTTTCTTTTCAACTTTTTCATTATTAACTGTTGGTTTTTGGTTTTTTTGATTTTTTGTACAAGCAAATAAAAACAACAATATTATTAAGTAAAAACTATTTCTTATAATCCCAGGTAGAGCCATCTTTAGTATCTTTAATTTCAATATTTATATCGTTTAAACCATCTCTAATTTTATCTGCTGTTGCCCAATCTTTATTTTCCTTCAACTGACTTCGAAGATCTAAAACAAATGACATTAATGTATTAATGTCTGTTGAATTGTTTTCTTTTAAAATACTTTGAAGGCCGAAAATTTCTGTTACATACTTATTAAGTAAATTTTTAAGTAAATCTATATCATTAGCCGACAAATCATGTTTGCCCTCTTTGCAGGAATTAATAACTTTAACTAAATCAAACAGGTGAGATAAAACAATTGGTGTATTTAAATCATCATTCATTGCATCATCACACTTATTTGGAAATGAAGAAACATCAATATTTGAATTTTCTTTTGGTGAAATTTCATTTAAAGTTTTTATCGCATTAAATAATCTTATTAGCCCCTTCTCAGCTGCTTGTAAAGCGTCATTTGAAAAATCAATTGTACTTCTGTAATGAGCCTGTAAAAGGAAAAACCTTATTACCATTGGATGATAGGCTTGATCTAGTTTTTCATGAGAGCCATTAAAAAATTCATTTAGAGTTATGAAATTGCCTAATGACTTCCCCATCTTTTGCCCACCAATAGTAATCATGTTATTATGCATCCAATATTTTGCTCCTTTATTATTATTTGCAGCGCAACATTGTGCTATTTCTGCTTCATGATGAGGAAATACTAAATCCATACCACCACCATGAATGTCAAACTCTTCACCTAAATACTTACAGCTCATTGCAGAACATTCTAAGTGCCAGCCCGGAAAACCATCTCCCCAAGGTGACGGCCATCTCATAATATGTTCAGGTGAAGCTTTTTTCCATAAAGCAAAATCAACTTGATTTTTTTTATCTGACTGCCCATCTAATTCTCTTGTATTCTCTAGCATATCCTCAATTTTTCTTCTAGAAAGCATTCCATATTCATTAGACTCATTGTATTTTACCACATCAAAATAAATAGAGCCATTCACCTCATAACCAAAACCGTTATCAATAATCTTTTTTATCATTTCTATTTGCTCAATTATATGCCCTGACGCTAAAGGTTCAATACTAGGGTTCTCTACATTGAGTTTATACATTGATTCATGGTATTTTTTTGTGTAATAATGCGCAACCTCCATTGGCTCTAATTGTAAAGCCTTTGCCTTTTCTCCAATTTTATCGCCACCATCATCTGCATCATTTAATAAGTGCCCTACGTCAGTTATATTTCTAACATAGCGTACTTTATAGCCTAATATTTTTAAGTACCTAAATAATGTATCAAATGTAATGGCTGGCCGAGCATGACCTAAATGACCTTCGCCATATACCGTAGGTCCACAAACATACATTGAAACAGAATCTGGGTTAATTGGCTCAAACACCTCTTTATTACCACTTAATGTATTATATATTTTTAAAGTTTGCATTTAAATTTTTTCTTTCTTATATCTATTCTTCAAATTTAAGATAATATCATTAACCATTTGCGGTAAATTGAAATTTGGCTCCCATCCCCAATCATTTCTTGCATGATTATCATTGATTGATTGTGGCCAGTCTTTTGCTAATTGATCTCTAAAATCAGGATTATATGATACTTTAAAATTTCTTATGTGTTTTTTTATTTCCTCTTCAATTTGTTTAGGACTGAAATTTAAAGAAGATAAATTGTAAGAGGTTCTTATTTTTATAAATTCTGAGGGCGCATCCATTATGCCAATTGTGGCTTTAATAGCATCATTCATATACATCATAGGAAGCTTTCTGTCTTCTGATAAAAAACATAAATACTCTTCATTTTTAATGGCTGCGTGAAATATATCTACTGCATAATCTGTTGTTCCTCCTCCGGGCATTGATTCCCAGCCAATTAAACCAGGGTACCTTATACTACGTACATCAACTGCAAACTTATTATAATAATAGTTACACAAACTTTCACCTGCTAATTTACTAACACCATAAATTGTAGTAGGCTCTGTTCTAGCATATTGATCAACATTATTTTTGGGAGTAGTGGGGCCAAAGACCGCTATTGAGCTAGGCCAAAATATTTTTTCAATTTTTTTATCTTTCGCAAAATTTAAAATATGACGCAATCCATTTATATTTAAATCCCAAGCTTTATTAACATTTTTTTCACCTTTTGCAGATAAATATGCAGCCAACAAATAAACATCTGTTATGTTATATTTTTTTATTATTAGCCCCAGTTGATCCTTATCTAAAACACTACATTCTTCAAAAATAAATTTAGGTTGATTTTCAGGGCATCTTAAATCACTGCCCACAACGTTCTCATAACCATATTTTTCACCCAACTTATTAGTTAAAACAGTTCCTATTTGACCATTTGACCCTATTACCAAAATTTTTTTTTGTGACGACATAAATATGAATATAGTAACAAATATATAATCTATTAATTATCTTTGATTTAAGATGAAGGAAAAAAATAAAATTTTACATAATAAGTTTGGAAGAAAAGATTTAGAAAAACAATTGGCTCAGGAAAATTTTAAAAGAACTACTCTGTCTTTTTACAAATATGTTATAATTGATGACCCATTGGCAATGAGAAAAGAACTGTTCATTAAATGGGATGAATTAAAAATAAAAGGAAGAATTTATATTGCTAAAGAAGGAATAAACGCTCAATTATCTTGTCCTCAAACCCATTGGGATAAATTTGTTAAGTCTGTTCACTCAACTAAGGGCCTTGAAAACATTCCATTTAAGATTGCGTTAGAAGAAAATCTGTCATCTTTTTTAAAATTAACAATTAAAATAAAAAAACAAATTGTGGCAGATGGGCTCAATGATAATGAGTACGATGTAACTAATGTGGGTAATCACCTCTCAGCTAAAGAATGGAATGAGTGTATTAATAATGGAGCCACAGTAGTCGATGTAAGAAATCATTATGAAAGTAGAATTGGGCATTTTAAAGGAGCCTTAAAGCCTGATGTTGACACATTCAGAGAAGAACTCCCACTAATCAAAGAAAAATTAAAAGATAAAAAAGAAGAAAAAATTTTACTTTATTGTACAGGAGGAATTAGATGTGAAAAAACAAGTTCATATTTAAAACATCATGGATTTAAAGATGTAAATCAACTACATGGAGGAATCATAGATTATGCTAAGCAAATCAAAGAAAATAATTTAGAAAATAAATTTATTGGTAAAAATTTTGTATTTGATGATCGGCTAGGTGAAAGAATTTCAAATGATGTAATTGGCACGTGTGATCAATGTGGTGGACCATGTGATGATTACACAAATTGTAATTATGTAGACTGTAATCTACTTTTTATACAATGTAAAAAATGTGAAGAAAAATATAAAGGTTGTTGCAATAATAATTGTCGGAAAATGTCCAAGCTACCTAAAGATGAGCAGAGAAAAATTAGAAAAGCTAGAAAAAGACCATCACTAACTTCATTTAAAAAAAGTATTCGCCCGCAAGAAAATATTGCTGAAAGAAACATAAACTCTCTATAATAATTATATTTACAAATAATAATTAAACTATGCCTTTTTATCACAAACTAGGTGACATACCAAATAAAAGACACACTGTGTTTAAATCCGAATCTGGTAAACACCGTTACGAAGAGTTATTTGGAACAATTGGATTTGTTGGAATGTCTTCACTTGTATATCATACACAAAGACCAACACAAGTAAAAGAAGTTCTAAAAAAAGAAAATCTGCAACCTGAAATTGCAGTTGAAAATAATATAAAATCGAGACTATTAAAGGGTTTTGATTTACCGAAGGGAAAAAATTATTTAGAAAGTCGCACACCTATTCTTGTAAATAATGATTGCCATATTTCTCTAGCTGCGCCCAGTGAATCAATGACTGAAAGCTTTTATAAAAACACTGACGCAGATGAATTAATTTTTATTCATAAGGGTTCTGGAACATTAAAAACAATGCTTGGTAATTTAGATTTTTCATATGGTGATTACCTTTTAATTCCAAGGGGAATTATTTATCAAATAGAGTTTAATGATGAAGATAATAGATTATTTATTGTTGAATCTTTTCATCCTATGTATACTCCTAAAAGGTATAGAAATCACTTTGGTCAATTATTAGAACATTCCCCATATTGTGAAAGAGATATAAGAAGGCCAAAAGATTTAATTACAAAAGATGAAAAAGGAGACTTCTTAATGATGATCAAAAAAGAAGGCATGATGCATCACGTTATATATGGCTCTCATCCTTTTGATGTTGTGGGCTGGGATGGTTATAACTATCCGTATGCTTTTTCAATTCATGACTTTGAACCTATCACTGGAAGAATACATCAACCACCACCTGTGCATCAAACTTTTGAAACAGACGCTTTTGTCGTTTGCTCTTTCTGCCCAAGATTATATGATTATCACCCTGATTCAATACCAGCTCCATATAATCATAGTAATATAGATTCTGATGAGGTTTTATATTATGTTGACGGAGATTTTATGAGTAGAAATCATGTTGAAAAAGGATACATAAGTTTACACCCCGCGGGTATTCCTCACGGACCTCATCCAGGAGCCATGGAAAGATCTATAGGTCAAAAAGAAACGCAAGAATTAGCTGTAATGGTAGATACTTTCAGACCACTGAAATTGACTAAAGCTGCCATGAATTTAGATGATGGAGAATATTATAAATCTTGGATAGAATAATGAGCGAAGATTTAAAAAAAATATTTCCTAAAGCACAAGATTTTCTTCCCTTAAAGGGCACAGACTACGTGGAGTTTTATGTGGGTAATGCTAAACAAGCAGCTCACTTTTATAAAACTGCATTTGGTTTTCAATCATTAGCATACTCAGGGCTGGAAACTGGAGATTCAACTAAAACATCATATGTTTTAGTTCAAGATAAAATAAGAATTGTGCTAACAACACCAATGTCTGGCAATACTGTAATTGAAGAACATATTACTAAACATGGCGATGGTGTTAAAGTTATTGCACTTTGGGTTGATGATGCCACAAAAGCTTGGGAGGAGACTACCAAAAGGGGCGCAAAATCATATATGGATCCAAATAAAATTGAAGATGAGCATGGTGAAGTAATTCAATCAGGAATTCATACTTATGGAGACACTGTTCATGTTTTTGTAGAAAGAAAAAATTACAATGGTATTTTTCTCCCTGGATTCGAAAAATGGGAATCTTCATACAATCCAGAACCAATAGGATTAAAGTATATAGACCACATGGTTGGTAATGTGGGTTGGAATGAAATGAATGTTTGGGAAGATTTTTATCGCGATGTAATGGGTTTTGCAAACTTAATTACATTTGATGACAAAGACATATCTACTCAATACACTGCTTTGATGAGTAAGGTTATGACTAATGGAAATGGTAGGATTAAATTCCCTATAAATGAACCCGCTGAAGGTGCAAAAAAATCTCAAATTGAAGAATACCTAGAATTCTACAATGGTCCCGGGTGCCAACATATTGCCATTGCAACAGATAATATTATTGATACTGTGAAGAAAATGCAGGCTAGAGGAGTAGAGTTTTTACATGTCCCTAAAACATATTACGATACTGTACTAGATCGAGTTGGAGAAATTGATGAAGATATAATTAAACTAAGAGACCTAAGCATTTTAGTGGATAGGGATGAAGAAGGATACTTACTTCAAATTTTTACAAAACCAGTAGAAGATCGACCAACCTTATTTTTTGAAATTATTCAAAGAAAAGGAGCTCAATCATTCGGTAAAGGAAATTTTAAAGCTCTTTTTGAAGCTATTGAGGCTGAACAACAAAGGAGGGGAACGCTAATATAAATGGAGTTCAAGTCATTAGTCAACGGTTTCAAACTAGATTATGAATGCATCAAGGTGCTAAGTAAATATAATGCATCTGTTTTGAGCAATAGAACAAGCTCAGATTACATATCTATGAGAAATGAATTATTCGAATCTGTAAAAAAGTTCAATATTCAAAACATATCCGCTCATAATATTTGTGATCTTTATATAACTCAACATACAAATTTTTTACAAAAAAAAAATCTTTTTGATGAATCTAAAAAGGCTAAAGTAATTGGCAAAAACCATGGAACCTGTCAATTTCCAGAATGTAATTTCATCGGAAGTTTAGAAAAAGATCATATCTTACCAAAATCATCGTACACCGATAGTTTGTCAAAATTTTTTGATGAGCATGAAAATTCTTTGTTAATTTGTAAAATACATAACCAATCATTTAAAGGTGGTTCAATAGGAATTGGACTTGCTTTAAGATGTTTTTTAATTTAATGTCATGACAAAAATTAAGTGGCGAGCTCCTGTTAATTCATCTAGTGAGCCTATTTATTTATATGAACAACCTGACCAACATGAAATAAATTTGTGGGGTATGTTTATAGATCAGCACGGGCGTAAAATTCGTTGTATTTCTTTAACTGTTCAAGAATTAGACAGAATTTCAAGAACACCTGAAATAGGAAATAGAAATAATAAAGAAATGGCTGATTTATTTTTGCAACAAGATATTCCTTGGCAAAGAAAATTAAATATAGACCGTGTCCCTGAAATTAATAGCTGGTGGAAAGGAAGTGGACGACCTATTAGCCCAAACAATAGTGTGCTTTTTTTTAAAGATTTAAATGTAACTGATTCAGAAAGGGCCGATACTTTTGAAGGATCTTTAAATCCCGCTGATTGGTGTTTTCAAAACTGTCCAAATTGTAATTGGTCAGTTGAACAAACTTATGGATCTGATAAATTAGGATGGTATGCCGATTGTTGCCCAAATTGTAATTATTGTGACCGACCAGCTGTTATTGTTGATGGTCAGCACAGGATAAGAGGAATGTCTTATTCTCCTGACCAAAATAACAATCATAAAGAAAAAGTTTTTTCAACTTGGTTATGTAAAAATGATGGCTTTACCATGACTGAAGTTGCCAAAATATTTACCGAAATTACTTCTGCTGCAGTTCAGTTAAGTAAACTACATAAAGAGTTTTTATTAGCTAAATTCCGACTTAAACCAACATATAATCAAAATACACGAAAAGGAAGAATTAGATTAAAGTCTTATGAAATTGCTTCTGGTTTAAATCTTGGAAGCTCTCCATGGGCCAATGTTCAACCTGAGGGCAGGGTAACAATGATTGAGCGAGATATCACAATTAGAATGGATATTGTAGATGTATTTAGATTAACAAATGATTTCCTTTGTAAATGGTTTGAAAACGGAACTCTTGATTACAATTATAACAATCAAGATGTTATAGATACTTTAGAAAATTATATAAATGCATTAATTTCTGTTTACCCAGCTCATTATTGGGATCAGGCTAGGCAAAGATTAGGGGCTCTACAACAAAAAGGAGTATTTCGATTAATGTTAGATGTATTTGAATGCGCTACAAAAAGACTAATGAATCATGGATACACTTTTCCGATTAGTTCAAGTTTATATGAGCAAGAGATTGGGTATGTTGATCCTATAAAATGGGATGGTCAATTTGGAGCATTTCATAATGATTCTAGTTTATCGTTGATACGAAAAGTACTTGTGCAATTATTTTTAATTGCCCCTTGCCCTGTTAATAATACTAAATGTAAAAACTCAATTAATAATTGGCTAATGATGAAACCAGACAATATTGTTTGTTTGACAAAAAGTGCTACAGTAATTAATAAAGGTAACCCAACAAAAAAGTACTTAAAAATAGAATTAGAATTTTGTGCTAATTTTAATGAAGGACATAGAGTAACTCAAGTTGCGTGGCCTCTAAATGCTAAAAGCTCAGGAGATATTACAATAGAAAAAACTGGGTTTCCAAATCGAACAAGCCAACAACCAATCTGGACAGAAGAAAACTGGAAACATAAGGATTCATCAAGCTCAACAACAACTTACTCTAAAGAAATTGAAATGAGTCAGTTAGCAACTTTAGTTAATGTGGGAGACTCTATTGAAGTAAAACCTGTATTTAGATCATTAAGTAACACAATTAATTCATCTTTAATAAAAATTAGGGTTAGATAATGAAAGCCAGCGTTCGAAAAAAAATTATTTATGTAGATATGGATGGGGTTTTGTGTGATTTTAATAAAGCTGCAAAAAAACACCCTCAAAAAGAATTATACCCTGGCAGGCCTGATTTATTACCTAATATTTTTAAAAATTTAGACTTAATCAATGGCGCTAAAGAAAGCCTTGAGATTTTAATAAAAAAATTTGATGTATATATTCTAAGCTCTCCATCATGGGATAACTATGATTCATGGACACATAAAAGACTTTGGGTGGAGAAAAACTTAGGGGCATATATTAGAAAAAAATTAATCCTATCACATCATAAACACTTACAACTTGGAGATTATTTAATTGATGATAACCCATGGAATGGCGCTAAAGAATTTAAAGGGGAATGGATACAATTTGGCAGTAGTGCGTTTCCAAGTTGGAAGGAAATAATTAATTATTTATGTAAATAATGAGTGTTTTTAAAAAAAATATCCAAGCATATGAATATGTTTTGAAGCTTGAAATAGGTCTAAGAGAGTTTCTTATTAAGAAATTTGATAAAATTCTAGGAAAAGATTGGGATTTGGATAAAAGTGGTCAGGGTGTTTTTTCAAATACACTCATTAAAGATATTGAAGAAAAAGAAAAATGGAGTAAAAAAAATGACTGGGAAACTGCAAAAAAAATTAATCTTATATATATGCTCTCTTTTGGGGAACTCAAGAACTTAATTAAAGATTGTTGTCCAGGTGGGAGAATATATAAAATAAATGAAAATTGTTTAGGGATAAACTTACGTGAAATTAAAAATTTAATCTCTTTAATTGAAAACATAACTCCAATTAGAAATAATATGGCTCACTCAAGAATAATTTCTGATAAAGAATTGAAAATTTTAAAAAGAGATTTTAACACCATAAATAACGATATAATCAATTTAGAAAGCTATCTAAATCGACAAATTGAAATTGAACATGCCGAATTGCGAATAATTAAAACTGTAATAGATAATATTCGACTTTCAAAAAATATTTCAGTATTTATAAATTTAATCAATAACGAAGAAAGTATTCTTCGGAAAACAATAGGTGATAAAGCAAATAAATTCTTAAAATTAATTAAAGATTACAACAATATAACTTTTACAGGAAATCAACTAGACATAAATCTTTGGAAACAAGATAATAACCAATTCCTAAACGAAATAAAGGAAAAAATTAAATAAAATTATGCACTTTTTTGAAAAACCCAATCCATTTGAGCGCCAAAGCAACAAGGAAGAACAAATATCCGGAGTAAACCACAGATCTCAAATAGAGTCTATAAAACAGGATATGAGAAAAAATAAAAATGAATCAAAGTGGAATAAAGGTTTTTTAATATTAGGAGACCGGGGTGTTGGAAAAACTAGTTTCATAAATATTATTAAAAACTGGGGTTTAGATCTTGGGTTTATTTCAATTAAAATAACTTTAACAAAAAGCACTACTAGAAGTGCATGGGAATTTTACAAAGAACTATACTGCGATTTACTAACTGAATTGTTAGAAGAAAAAAATCTTCATAGAGAAAAAAGAATAGCCTTTCGTGATTCAAAAAACATACTGCAGACAGGAATAATACATAAAGACATTACGGGCTCTGATGATAGTAAGAAAAAGGAGGAATTTAATCCTAATTACGGAAATCCCGTGAAGGTAAATTTTGAGTTTATTAATGCATATGTTCACAAAGGTGAAAAAAGTAATCCTAATATAAACACGATAAATCGAGACTTAAAAAAATTCTCAGAATATGTTGATAAAAAAATTGTGTTTCTTGTTGATGAGGCAGAGTATATTTATAACTCTCAGGATATCATAGAAATAATTAGAGGAATTATACTTGATCAAGAAAATAGCGTTGGTTTCGTTTTTGCCGGGCCAAGGATTAAAGATAACCATAAAATACATGAAATTTTTGGAGGAGTCGGAAGGGATTTTAAAACATATAATCTAAATTATTTTAATGACAAAGATGATGTGAAAACATTTTTTGAAGCTAGATTAAACATGGTGGAATGGAAAGAAAGTGATTATAAAAAATGTTTTAAAAATTGGCCATCTGTATGTCAAGAAATTTATGACTACTCAAGTGGCTCCATTGATATTATTATTAAACTTGGGCGAATTATGTATGACAAGGGAGCTGAAAATGGTTATAAAATGAGACTTACCGGAAACATGCTAGACAAAGTAGTAAATGAACAAATAAGTAGTGATGAAAATGAAGTGGCAGATGGACTTAGTCATAATCCTGAAAGAGTTGAAAAAATATTACATTTTGATGAAAACCAAAGAAAGTGGTTGCAATTTATTATTATTAATTCCCCATTTACGCCTCTTGGAAAAATTTTTTCATGGTATTCAATATTTTTTACGAATGAAAATAGCTGGGACAAAATAACCTTTTCTAATTTTATTGCAGATTTAGTAAAAAATAATATTCTGTATTATGTAGGTGTAGAAAATACAGTTGCCCTGGAAAATAAAATAGGATATGAATCACCTGTTCAAAAAAAAGAAGAAAACCTTTCAAATAGAGTTGTTTATACAGGAAATAAAAAAGAACAAGCAGAATTGAGATTAAAATATATGGAAAAATATAACGCTCCTTTTCATATTAAGTATAATTTAGATAGTGGTGAAGAAGCTCAAAATCTTTGGAAGGAAATTACGAATAGGCCAATCTGTAATTTCGCCGCTTCTACATTCAGATTTACAGAAGAAAACAAAAACATGGTTTTTAATGGTGATGGCTTTTATGATGATGAAGAAGTCCCTGTTGATTTTTTTAAATTTTTTGAAAATCTGAAAAATGGAACTATTGATTTTCAGACACTTGCAGAGAAAACTAGATGGCAGTTTGTTTCATATACCTGTCAAATTTCACATAAATCTATAGATAACCATCCGGATTTATATATCTATGATATTAATTTGAAAAATCCGGAATTAAAAAAAGCATTTCAAGGAGTGGGAATAGACTTTGATAATTCGTATCCTTTAAGAACAGAAAAATATTTGTCTTCACTTAATAAAAGAAATCCGAATTTTTCATTTAAAATTTATAAAATTCCTAAATCCAATATTTGTACAACGGATGAATTAATTAACCAAAGCTTAAACTCTGGAGTTAAATTTTTTGAAGAACAGTATATAGAGCAATTCGTTTTGAAATTAATTACCCATTACACAAGAAAAGAACGCGGATTTGATTTTACACTTCCTGAAGCATATTTTACAGATTTAAAAAAAATATTTGATAGAAATAAAGGAAATAACATTTTAGACAATCCATTGAACAGCCTCGGTTTTATTTGTCTAAGACGCAAAAAAGAGTTAGCCAAGGAAATTTTTGACTTTCTAATTAAAGAAATGGAGTCATGGGATCCGTCATCTAAAGAGTATACTAACTTATTTCCTATGCTAACATATAATCGCGCTGTTGTTTATTTTCTTGATAAGGATTTGGAAAATGCATTAAAATATTTAGAAAAAGTTCTAGAATTTGGGTGTTTCAATGAGGATATTGAATTTTATTATAGTATTGAAAAAGTATATGATTTAGAAAATACCGAATTAATCATGCCAATTCTGTATGTTAAGAAAGATGGGCAAGATTTAGAAAATCATAGAAAACTCAAAAAAGATGAAATACAAACATTAAAAAATTATAAAGAAAAATTGAAATCTGAAAATGGGTTTAATGAAATTATAAAAAACGAAAAAAAACAGGGAATACTCCCTGAAGATTCATTTAAATCTATAGAGGCGTTAAAAAACAAAATTGAACATTATTCGAGAATCTTGCTTTCTGAAAAGCCTGTGCCAGAAATTGATGAGTATGAAATGGTGAAAAACACATATATATTTATCAAGAATATTACGAAATAAACCAATCATCTACAATAAATAATTTTTTTCTAGCTCTAGTAATTGCTGTGTACCACCACTGAAATAATCCTGGTCTAGGAATTCCATAAATTTTTTGTTTAATATATAAAAAAACCTTATCCCATTCTCCACCTTGAGACTTATGGCATGTTAAAGCATACCCAAACACACATTTAATCGCATTTAAATATTCATCTTTCAACATGTTATCTTTAAATAATCTATCTCCTTGTTTAATTCCCTTTTCTTTCATTCTCAAATAATAATCAATCATTAGGTCTTTATGTTTTTCCTCACTTATATTTGTCGAATTTGAATAGGGAATATCATTAATTAATAAAGAATTTATTATCCTTTTAGATGATAACTCTTGGGCCTGAACCTCCCAAAAAGAAAGACCACATCTATTTTCTTTTGGGGCAATACTTAAGACTTTTACCAAATCTCCATTAACTAAATTTGCTTTTTGATTGTTTTGAGTTATTAATAATAAATCATTTACTTGAATACTGGAAGTATCTTTAAATAATCTAGACCTAACAAAATTATTAAGCTCCTTACAATCTCTATTTGATTGACAAATAATAGTAGTATTTTCTGTGCCATTTTCATTGATTTCTTTAAGATACTCATTAGCTAACTGAAAATCTGAACTCAATAATTTAATATTATTATTCTTTCCTAATGGGAGCTTAGGCCATTTAATTTGAGGGGGATTATAAAAAAGACGTCTAGTATTTAAAGATGCTTGTATTATTCCATTATTGACCCCTTGCTGTCTCACTATTGTGGTAAGCATGTGTTCCTTTACATTAAAATTAAATTTCTGCTCTATGTATTCTTTGCTTAAAGCTGGGGATTCTTTTTGTTTAATCGGGGGTAATTGACAAGGGTCTCCTATAAATATAAATTTACCGTTTGGGTCATAATTTATTAAATCATTTAAAAGCTCTCCGTCCCCAAATTGAGCAAAAGAAATTGATTTATCTTTTTGATTAGATATCATAGATGACTCATCAATGATGTATATAATTTTTTTTTTTGACTGATCTGCATCTATTTGTGATAGAGAAAATAATAAATTTAAACTTTTATTATCTGTGATGTTTTTTTTTCTTTTCTTATGTATATCCTCTAAATCATCACTTAAATCACTAAATGTGTATATTCTACTATGAATAGTGGAGGCTCGGTGACCTGTTAAATCTGATAATATTTTGGCTGCCCTACCAGTTGATGAAAGTAAATCGAAATTTTTTTTTATTTCTTGAAGATATTTTATTAACCCAAACATTAGGGTTGTTTTACCTGTGCCGGCATAACCTTTTAAAATAAATACTTTTTCACTGTGGTTTTGAACAAAGATTTTTAAAGAATTAAAAACCTTTAATTGTTGTTCTGTTAAATCAAAATTAAAGTATTTTTTCATTAATTATCATAAATATGATTTCTTAAATAATATACTAAATTTTATTTTATAGCTATTTTATTAAACAACTATATTTAAAATAATGAAGAAAACTATAACCGTATTTCAAAATTAATAAATATCCCTTCATTGTATTATGATTTTACCCCCCCCCACAATTTATCCAATCTTTCTTTAATAACATTTCAAGCTTAAATTCATCTAATTTCCATTTTATAATTTTCTTTTTTCTTAATTTTAAATCATGTATTTGCTTTGGATACATCATAATTCTTTTTTCATTTGGGTTTAGCCTAGTGTCTTCTTCAATCAATTTTAAATACTCGCCTTCATATTTAAATTTCAATTCAGAAAAAAGACTTGCCGCAATCCAGGAATTAATTCCTTTAGTCATGTATTTATGTAATTGGATTAAATCATCAATATAAATTCGATTTTTCCAAACAGTTTTTTTTAATTTTTTTTTTATAAATGGTGATTTAATTTTTGAATATTTCATAATTATTTATTTTTATATTTATACTATATGTTAAAGTTGTTTCAAAAGCTTAAGTCTAAATGGGAGATTACTTCCAATTTTCAGTTTTTTATAATAAACATTGTTTTTGCAATTAGCGGTTTTAGTTCTTTATTAATATCAAGACCTCTACTAAACTTATTTGGAATAAACAATGATTCACTTAATTGGTATTTATACTACCCACTTAGAATTTTAATTATTTTTATTGCCTATCAATTCACTCTTTTAGTAGTTGCTTTTTTGTTTGGTCAATTTGATTTTTTTTGGAAACAAGAAAAAAAAATTTTGAAAAGATTGGGTTTAAAAAACTTACTAAATGAAGACTGATTTTTTTACGTATATTTTTCATAATACAATAATTTAACATTTAACATTATTGCATCAATTAAAAATAGTGATTTGATTACCATATTGTTTTAGGATGATCACCTCACATCTTTTTTCCACCGCCGCCCTGGTTAGGGTCGGTTGGCATACTTTCAAGTAACTCTTGATGCTATTACAAAATTAAAAAATAAATTAAATACCTAATTCTTTTTTTAAAAAAAACAACAACACTAAAAATAAAAGTGAGGGAAGCATATTGGTTGGGTTGATTTTTTTATAGCCTAATATTTTTAATCCAATTGCAATTATTAGCACACCTCCAACTGCACTTATATGATCTATCAACTCTATTGGTAAAAAATCTTTATAATAAAAAACTAAAATGGTTATTCCTCCTTGGAAAATTAGCATTGGGAAAATAGAAAACAAAACCCCAACACCAAATGCTGATGCTAAAATTATTGAACTAATTCCATCCATCACCGACTTAGTAAATAATATGTCTGGTGTTTTTCCCAAACCCTCATCAATAGCTCCTACAATGGTCATTGACCCAATACAAAAAAGTAAAAACGCAGTAACTATACCATCAGTAAATTTTGTGTCCTTTACATTAATTTTGATTTTAATTTTTTCAGTAAAATTTGTAATCAATTTATCTAAATTACAATACTCACCATACATTGTTCCAAAAACAAGAGACAAGAACATTAATATGAAATCTGAACTTTTAATGGACATACTAAATCCTAAAACCAATGTAAACAAACCCATCACAAAAAAAACTTTTTTGTTTAATTCAGGGTTGATCATTTTTTTAAATATAAGACCTAATGTGCTTCCAATTAATACAGTAGCAACATTAAATAGTGTCCCAAATGGAATCATAATAAAATTTATTTTGTTTGTAATCCTAACTCATTAAGTTGATCGTTATCTATTTTAGAAGGTGCGTCTAACATTACATCTCTACCTGAATTATTTTTTGGAAATGCAATAAAATCTCTAATACTATCTGATCCTGCAATCACCGCACAAATTCGATCAAGGCCAAATGCTATACCACCATGCGGGGGAGCACCATATTCAAAAGCTTCCATAAGAAATCCAAATTTTTCATGTGCCTCTTCATCACTAAATCCGAGTAAATTAAACACTTTTTGTTGTAATTCTTTATTATGAATTCTAATTGAACCTCCTCCTATTTCTGTGCCATTTAACGCCATGTCATACGCATTTGCTCGAACCATTTTTGGGTCTGTTTCTAATAGCTTCATATCATCAATATTAGGTGAAGTGAAAGGGTGATGCATTGCATGATATGTTTTTGTTTCCTCGTCAAATTCAAATAAAGGAAAATCTGTTACCCAAACTGGTTTATATAAATTAGGGTCCCTAAGACTTAATCTTTCAGCAACTTCTAATCTTAAATTTCCAATAGCATTTATAGTAACTGATTTTTTTCCTGCTAAAATTAAAAGCATATCTCCATCACTTGCCCCACTAATTTCTTTCCATGACTTTAATGCACTTACGTCAAAAAATTTATCCACTGATGATTTGTTTTCACCACCCTCATTAAACTTGCAGTAAATCATTCCAGTTGCCCCAATTTGTGGTCTCTTAACCCAGTCTGTTAAACTATCTATTTGCTTTCTGGTAAACTCTGCGCCTCCTGGAACAACAACTCCAAGTACCGTTTCAGCACTATCAAAAACGTTGAATCCTGAACCCTTACAAACTGATTCTAAATTCATTATTTTCATCTCAAACCTTAAGTCGGGCTTATCAGTTCCATAGTCTCTAATGGCATCAGCGTAAGTCATCCTAGGCACTTCATCAATTTTAATTCCTTTTGTTTCAAACAAAATATTTTTCATCAAACCCTCAAATGTCTTTAAAATATCCTCTGTTTCTACAAATGCCATCTCACAGTCTATTTGTGTAAATTCAGGCTGACGATCAGCTCTAAAATCTTCATCTCTAAAACACTTTACAATTTGATAATATTTATCATAGCCAGAAACCATTAACAATTGTTTAAAGGTTTGTGGAGATTGAGGGAGTGCGTAAAACTCTCCTTGATTTAATCTAGATGGAACAACAAAATCTCTAGCCCCTTCTGGAGTTGATTTAATTAGCACTGGTGTTTCAATTTCTAAAAAACCTTGATTTTTTAAATATGTCCTAGTATGAAATGCAACCTCTGATCTAAGGATTAGATTGTTCTTAACAGGTTCTCTACGAAGATCTAAATATCTATACTTCATTCTTAGATCGTCACCACCATCCGTTTGATCTTCAATAGTAAATGGTGGTATTTTAGATTTATTTAGAATAATGATTTGATCTACAGCGACTTCAATTTCTCCCGTTTTCATTTCTTTATTAATTGAAGCACGTTCAATTACTTTGCCCACAATTTGTATTACAAACTCTCTTCCTAAACTCCTTGCTTTTTCGCATAATTCTGAATTTGTTTCCATATTAAAAACAAGTTGAGTTATTCCATATCTATCTCTCAAATCAACAAATGTCATTCCTCCTAAATCCCTAGATTTTTGAACCCAACCACACATTGTAACTTGTTGTCCAATGTTTTTTTTGCTTAACTCACCGTTATTTACTGTTCTATACATAAAATATTATTTGCTGTAAAAGTACAAAAATGAGATAATAAATTAGGTCTTGTTCCTATTTTACATAAATTTATAATTATGATAGATATGGATGTGTTTTATATGAGAGAAGCTTTGAAAGAGGCTAAAAAAGGATTTCAAGAAGATGAGGTCCCTGTTGGTGCAATTATTGTTCATAATGATACTATTATTGCTAGGGGATATAATATGTGTGAAAGATTAAAAGACCCTACAGCTCATGCTGAGATGACTACAATCACATCAGCTTGTAATTACCTTCAATCTAAATATTTAAATGAGTGTACTATGTATGTTACTTTAGAGCCATGTGTAATGTGTGCTGGCGCTTTGTTTTGGGCTAAGATTGGAAAAGTTGTATATGGTGCTAGGGATGAAAAAGAGGGTGCTTTTTTAATTGATAAAAATATCATGCACCCTAAAACAAAAATCAAAGGGGGTGTTTTAATGGGAGAATGTGCTTACTTATTGACATCTTTTTTTGAAAAAAAACGTAAATTAGATAAAAAAAAATAAATATGTATCCAGAAGAAGTATGTACACCAATGAGAGAAGAATTAACCTCAGCAGGATTTAAAGAATTAAGAACCGTTGAGCAAGTTGACGAAATGTTAAATAAAAAGGAAGGTACAGTATTAGTTTTAGTTAACTCTATATGTGGCTGCGCCGCCGGTTCATGTAGACCTGGGGCTTTGTTATCATTGGAAAACGAAAAAAAACCTGACTTTTTAACTACTGTTTTTGCTGGTCAAGATAAAGAAGCAACGGAAAGGGCTCGTGCATACATGTTACCCTATCCTCCTTCTTCTCCATCCATTGCTTTATTCAAAGATGGTGAGTTAGTTCACTTTGTTGAAAGACATAATATTGAGGGTAATTTAAAAGAAACTATCGCAGAAAATCTGTCGGCTGCCTATAATGAGTTTTGTTAATTTTTCTTTACTACTTTTGGCACTTTAATATAACTTGAATCTTTATCTGGTGCGTTTTTAAGTGCATCTTCGCTACTTAACATTCCACCAATTTCATCTTCTCTTAATATATTTGTTATATCTTCATTAACATATATAAGTGGCTTCACGCCTTCAGTATCAACTTCCTTTAATGTATCAACAAAACCCACCATTTTCTTAAAGTCCTCAACCATTTCAGATTTTTCTTCATCTGAAAATTCTAACTTTGACAACTTTGCTAAACGCTCTACGGTGGATTTATCAATTTTCATTTTATAATATTAAAAACTTTATTGATGAATTCATAAAATTATAAAGTTTATTTGTGACAACATTTTTCTATATTTAATTAAAAGAAATCAATGGCGCGAATATTAACAGGTATCCAAAGTTCTGGAATTCCTCATCTCGGTAACATTTTAGGGGCTATTCTGCCCGCTATAGAAATGTCGAAATCTAATAAAAATGAATCTCTTTTTTTTATTGCAGACCTTCATTCTTTGACAACTATAAAAAATGCCGAAAAAATAAAACATAATACTTATGCTACTGCAGCCGCGTGGCTAGCATTTGGTTTTGATACTAAAAAAAATATTTTTTATAGACAATCCGATATTTCTGAAGTCACTGAATTAATGTGGATTTTAAATTGTTTCACTCCTTATCCTATGTTAGCTAATGCGCATTCATTTAAAGATAAATCTGAAAATTTATCAGATGTTAATTCAGGTCTATTCACCTATCCTGTATTAATGGCTGCTGATATTTTACTATATGATGCTAATAAGGTTCCTGTTGGAAAAGACCAACTTCAACATTTAGAAATGACCAGAGATATTGCCGGAACGTTTAATCATTTAATGGGTGAAACACTTATTTTACCAGAATCTCAAGTAACTGAAAATTTTATGATTGTTCCTGGTGTTGACGGTAGAAAAATGAGTAAATCATACGACAACACTATAAATATATTTGCTGATGAAAAAAGTCTAAAAAAACAAATACTGAAAATTGTTACTGACTCATTAGGTCTTGAAGAGCCAAAAGAACCTGATACTTGCAATATTTTTAATATTTATAAATTAATTGCCAGCGATGATGAAATAGAAAATATGAAAAAAAACTATTTAAATGGTGGATTTGGTTACGGACATGCAAAAAATGCATTATTAGAATTAATTCTAAAAAAGTTTTCAGCTGAAAGAAAAATTTATTCTGAATTAATGGAAAACACTGAGGAAATTGAACTAAAACTAAAAGAAGGATCAGAAAAAGCTAAAAAAATAGCTTCCTCTGTCCTTCAAAGAGTTAAAAATAAATTAGGAATTTAGTGTCTAGCTAAATAATCAGCTACACCATCATGACTTTCCTTCATGCCTTCTTTTCCTGGTTCCCAATTAGCTGGACAAACTTCTCCATTTTCCTCATGAAATATTAGGGCATCTAAAATTCTAATAGCCTCATCAACATTTCTTCCAAGCGGCAAATTATTTACTAACTGGTGTTGAATAATTCCCTTTTTGTCAATTAAAAATAATCCACGATAAGCTATCATTGAATTCGTAGCAATTAGACAACCCTCATCATCATAATCATATTCTCCATTTAATACATCATACGCATCAGAAATAGTTTTACTGGTATCAGCAACTAATGGATATGTTATTCCTTGAATGCCCCCTTTATCTTTAGGTAATTGTAACCAACCCCAATGAGTCTCTGCAGTGTCAGTAGAACAAGCTACAATTTCACAATTTCTCTTTTTAAACTCATCTAATTTTTCCTGAAATGCATGTAATTCTGATGGACAAACAAAAGTGAAGTCTTTAGGGTAGAAGAATAAAATAACATATTTCTTGTCAATAAATTGATCTAATGAAAAATCACTTACGGTGTCTCCACCATTTACAACAGCATTTGTTGAAAATTTTGGTGCTTTAGTGCCTACTAGTCCCATATTTTTATAATTTATAATTTATAAAAACTAAAATAAAACATTTATTCTTTTTACCAAAAGAAAAGGCCTCGCAAGGAGGCCTTTTCTGAGATAAAAAAGAATTACTTGAGGATTATGCCTTTGGAAGAAATATTATCGCTTGTTTTTACTATTACAGAATAAAATCCCTTTGATTGTTGGGATAAATCTAAAGCCATTGTTACTTCTTTTCCAAAAATATCTGGATAACCACAGGCGATCTTATCACCCAAAACATTATAAACTTCTACTGAAATATCTTTAGCTTGATCAGTATTATAAGAAATATTAACAATCCCTGTTGTTGGATTTGGATAAGCCATCAAAACATCTAAATTATTCATTTCTTCTAGAGGCAACAAACCTTCACATCTATCTCCAACCCCATTTTCATTTATATCTGCTTGAGTTGGATTAGAATCTTCTGGACAATTATCTAATTCATCACAAACTCCATCTTCATCTTGATCTAAAATACAATTTCCACTACAATCATAATATAAATCTGAATATAGACACCCTCCATCTTCTTGCGTTGCCAAATCGTTAAAGTTACAAGCCAAATCATCCATACAACCATATATAATATCATCGGGAACTTCTTCACAAATAGGCAAACTTAAGGTGTTCACTTTAGCTAATATAACTTCTTGAACAAGTGGGTCAAATTTCATAACAATGCCCCCACCTTGATTTTGATTCCAAGTATGACAATAACTCATTATTGTTCCTATTTGCGCAGTAGGGTTATTAATATAAGCATCACACTGACCTGGAATAGACTCTTCTAAATCAACACAATTATTGATTGGCCCACCTGGCCAACCACACCACTGAGTATGCATAGACCCTAAATTATGACCTAGTTCGTGAGCTGCACATAATAAGTTCCAATGAAAAAATGGTGAAGGTATTTCTGCATATTCCATGTCAGATGTTAAATTGCTACTGTAACCAAAGCCATAGCTTTCACTACCTGCGCCATTTACAAAAGCAATACCCCCAGTGCCAGTATCTTGTCTTTTAGTAAATAAATGAACTATGTGTCTTTCAATATTACTCAAATTTTCATCATTATTCCACTTATCTTTTATAGCATATAACATTTCAGATGACTGATCTACATAATCGTTATAAGGATCTTCTATGTCCCAAACATATGCATAATTAGAACTTAGTTTAATATTTAGTTCCTGTTCATATATTAAACTTACACCAGCTAAAATTGATAACGCCCAATCTACAGACTCATTAATAGATTCAAAGCCTTGACTAGTAAAATAATCAATCTCAATTGCAATATTCATGCAACTAAGTGATGATCCTAATCTGTTTTCATTATGTGAAGTATGAATATGCCCCATATCAACATGATCTAAATGATCTACTCCACATGTGAATTGATTATTTTTTGGATTATTACTTATGTTACTCAAAATATATAAATCTTCTTTAAATTTTGATGATTTTTTACCATCAAGCTTTGCCAACTCATAAGTTTCTTGTGAATTATGAAATACTGAGTTAATTCCCGATTTAGAAAATATCATTATTCCGCCAAACTCTCCATGTTCAATTTCATAAGCTATAAAGCCTGGATTATACTGCCTCTCTATATCACCATTTTCTGTTCTAACAACTAATTGAAAAGTGCTAAAATCAAAATCTCTTTTTATTAATTTTATATCAATTTCATTATTGTCATAAAAAGGAATAGTAACATTTATAGATTCCTGTTTGTCTTCCAACACCTTATTTATAAAATCAGATGAAATCATTATTGGTATCGTTTTATCTTTAATTTCTTCTTTTTCATTAAACAAGTTGTTCCAATTATTTGAATCGTTTGAGTTATTATCCATGTTAAACTCAACAAAAGAACCCTTATAATCTTCTTTTATTTCACCCGGAATTTGGGCAGATAAATTAGAGTTGATAAGTATTAAAGCGATTAAAAAATTTTGTATTGTTTTCATAGCGATGCTTTTTATATTAATGTTTTATGCGTAAATATTATTCCACTGTTCCATACTAATAGCTTTCCAGGAACCTGAAACCCAAGTCCATCCACCTTTAACTTTTTTCCAATAACCAGGTAAAAATATATAACCAGGCTTTTTATCTACCCAAGATCCTTCTTGCCAAACATATTTTTGATTAGAAACAACCCACTCGCCACTCATCCAAACTTGCGCTCTATTAGAGTTACTATAAATTTGATTCTCAGGTGTATCTAATTTTTTTCCAATAACAACTTGTGAATTAGAAAACGTTGAAAATAAAAATGCTAATAAAAATAGTACCGTGGTTTTGTGTAGAGTTTTCATAATATTATTATTTAAATTAAACTTTGATTTCATACATCTCTCTTTAAATCAAATGCCGTGCCAAACTTTTTTTTAGACATAAAAAAAGAGGGCAATTGCCCTCTTTTTAATCTATTAAATAATTAGTTTATTTTATGTCAAACTTATCAGAAAATTTTTTATAAAGTTTAGTTTGATGGTTGTCTAGTGATACCTTTTTACCCATTAAAAATAGCATTTCAACATTATGTGAAATCATATCCAAGGCATCGCCTGTAGAAATAAATAAATTTGCTTCTTTACCGGTTTCAAGGGATCCTGTTCTATTATCTATTCCCAAAATTTTTGCTGTATTTAACGTTATAAGTTGTAATGCCTCTTCTTTGTTTAGGCCGTAAGCCGCTGCTGTCCCAGCCAAAAATGGCAAGTTTCTTGATCCCATTCTAGGCATATCTCCTGAATAATCTAAACAAAAAAGAATACCTGATTCTTGTAATATTTTAGGAGTTTTATATGGTTGGTCAATATCGTCTTCAGTATAATTTGGCAAACTATGTAATCTACCCAAAATAACTGGAATATTATTTGAAGAGATAAAATCTGTTACCCTCCAAGATTCTGACGCCCCTACCAAAACAATTTTTTTGACATTATTTTTTTTTGCAAATAATACTGACTCTTTTATACCATTTGCTCCATTTACATGAATATATAATGTTTTATTTCCATTGAACAAATCTTGCAACGATTGTAAACGTAAATCAATATGCTTATTTTTTATTTTAGAATATTTTTTAGCTTCATTAAATAACGAACTTAAAATGCTTAGTGATTTCAGAACATCCTCCTTTTCTTCATTTTCAACGGAATTATCTGAGGCCGTAAAAACATGACTATGACCATGATAATGAAAGTCGTGTAACTCTGGCCAGTTTAAATGTATTCCATCATCCTTTAAATAGGTTGCATCTTCCCAATTCCAACCATCTAATTTCATTAAAGATGATGTTCCTGATATCAAACCTCCTCTTGGGGTAATCTGTACTATTAGTATTCCATTTGTTCTAACTGTACTAGAAACTATAGATTCTGTATTATATGCTATTTGAGACCGAACATTCGGATTTAAGTCACCTGTTTCTCTTTCATCTCTTGTTGCTCTTACCGCATCAATTTCTACTAATCCTAACGTTGTATTTGGTAAAATAAAAGAAGGGTAAATATGCTTTCCACTTAAATCATACGTTTTTCCTCTCTCTTTATTAACGATTACCAAATCCGAAGGCCCTATGGCCACTATTTTCTCACCTTCAATTATTATTGTTGAATTTTCTATAACTTCTCCATTCCCAATATGAGCAAACCCTCCAACCAAAATATATCTATCTGTATCTTCAATGATTTTTTCTTGAGAAAAAATTGAGTACGAAAAAGTTATAAAAAATATTAATTTTAACATCTTAATTTTTATTCATTAATTTATTTAATATTCTATTTCTTTCTTCACGAATGTAAGTTCTATGTTCTTTATCTTTTGGAACAGAAAAATAACACCTCCCGTCCACATAAGTTGCCTCAACTATTGAATAAATAGATAATGGGTTATCTGACCAAACCACAATATCAGCATCTTTATTTTTTCGAAGACTTCCAACATATTTATCTATTTGTAACATTTTAGCAGGGTTTAATGTAATCATTTTCCAAGCATCTTCTTGTGATGTGTTGCCATATTTAACCATTTTGGCCGCTTCTTGATTTAGCCTTCTTCCCATTTCTGCATCATCCGAGTTTATAGCTGTATTAACACCCATTTTGTTCAAAATTGATGCATTATGAGGAATAGCATCATTAACCTCATACTTATATGCCCACCAATCAGAAAAAGTAGATGCACTTGCGCCATGTTTTTTTAATTTATCTGCCACTTTATAACCTTCTAATACATGAGTAAATGTGTTGACTTTAAAATCAAAGGCTTCGGCTAAATTAATTAACATATTTATTTCGGATTGAACATAGGAATGGCACGTAATAAATCTTTTTTTATTTAATATCTCAACTAGCGCATCTAGCTCTAGATCTTTTCTTGGCTTTAATGTTTTATTTTTTTTATAATTTTTAATATTATATTCATATTCTTTTGCTCTGCTAAACGCATCATACATGATTTGTTCAACGCCCATTCTTGTTTGAGGAAATCTAGTTTTATGCCGCCCGCCCCAATTAGATTGCTTTACATTTTCCCCTAAGGCAAATTTGATAAAAGGTTTTGATTTTAAGAACTTTAATTTTTCAGCTGACTGCCCCCATCTCAATTTAATAATTGCTGATTGACCACCTATTGGATTCGCAGAGCCGTGTAATAACTGAGCCACTGTAACGCCCCCAGCTAGTTGCCTATATATATTTATATCATTTGCATTAATAACATCTCCTATTCTAACCTCAGATGTTATAGCCTGAGTCCCCTCATTAACACCTTTACTTATTGCTATATGGGAATGCTCATCAATTATACCAGAGGTAATATGTTTTCCTGACGCATCAATAACCCTAACATCTTTAGAGTTTCTAAAAATACTTTTTTTGATTTTTTTTCCTACTGCAATAATTTTACCCCTTTCTATAGCAACATCACAGTTTTGAATAATACCCCTAGACTCATTAGTCCAAACAGTTGCGTTTTTAAATAATAGCGACTCTCTTTTAGGTTGTTCTTTTAAACCATAGGCCATATTTGGAAACAAAATTTCTACACTATCTTTTTGTTTTATTCCTGGGCTTTTTACTGACTGAGTCTTTCTATTATTTTTTACTAATCTCCAATTTCTCCAATCACTCAAGGAGTCCCTCATCTCACCAAAAATGTCTGATTCAAAAATGCCGCTATACAAATTATTCTTTTGTGAAAAAGAAATTCTATCACCAACTAATTCTATATTAGTTAAAAATCTTTTTTCTAAACTATCACCTGAAAATTTTCCAACCAACTTTTTGTTTGCAAGATTAAACTGAATGTCTCCAATCTCTTTTTCATCTACAAATAATGAATGATTACCTAATAATTTTACAATATTCTTATTATTTATTTCATGCTTTTTTCCATTAATCCAATTTTCATATATTAAAAAATCTTTTGAAAACAAATCGCCACTAAAAATTATAAAATTTGCTTTTTTTCCTTTAGCTATAGATCCAACTTGATTATATACTTTTAAGAATTTTGCAGGATTATAGGTTAAAGCTTTTAAAGCACTTTTCTGAGATAGGCCACACGAAATAGCCGTTTTCAAATTATTAAAAAAATCTGTGGGACTTTGCCCAAAAGTTGTAAAAGCAATTTGTATGTTATTTTCTGATAATATAGATGCATTAAATGGCGCGCTCTCCCAATGTTTTAATTGCTTTACGGATGTTTCTAAATTTTCATATGGATCATTTGGCAAATCAATATTTGGGAAGTTTAAAGGAACTATTAATTTTCTATTTATATTTTTTAACTCCTTAATTCTTTGATATTCATCTCCTGATGTTTTAATTATATAATTATCATCAAACTCTTCACCTATTTCATTAGCCCTAAAAATTGACTGATAATCACTAACTTCAAATATCTTTGGTAAATTTTTATTTTGACTAAAGGCTTCTAAAGAATTATCATGACCCGTAGAGCCATTTTCATACCAATCTAAATCATAATATGCTTGTCTTAAAAGTGCAATAGAGCCCATTAATGAATTAGGATAAGATTGTGGGGAGCTGCCTTTATTAAACGACATACATAAAGCTGACTTGCTTAAAAAAATAGATGTATTTGGTTTTTCATAAGTTAATGAAACTAACGTGGATGTTCCCCTAATAATTCCATCTCTTTTTAATGAGTTGACAAGCCCAAATCCAGAATTAATAAAACCTTTGGCTTCATTATTATTTATATAAAAATTATTAACTGCATTATATTCTATATTCAGGGCTTCATTCCAAGATCCTATGGTTTTTTCATTTTTAATCTCATTGGATTGACCGTAATCTGTGAAAATATCTATAAATGATGGGCAAATAGTAAAATTAGTTAAGTCATGAATTATAGATTCCGCAGGTATTTTAATATTTTTTCCAACATCTAATATTTTGTCATTTTTTATAATTAAAGTTGCATCTTCAATTTTCTCATTATAATTTAAATAAATATTTACATTTATAAATGCGTGAGTTGCTTGTGCTGTTTGTTTAACGCCATTAATAGGGAAGTTTTCTTGGCCAAAAAATATAAGCGGAAATAAAAAAATAAAGATGAGTTTTTTTTTCATAACTATAATGGCCTAAACTTAGGGTAAAATTGATTAATTTAGTAGATAAATATAAAAACATTTTTTTATGAGACCATATCAAGCTAGTTTAATTAATAGTATCATTCTAATAATATTTGGATCCTGGGGTTTTATAGCAACAATGGATGGTGATATCAACAAGTCCGCATTAGTTGCTCCTATTTTTGGGCTTATTATATTATTACTGACATTTGGATTGAAAAAAGAAAACAAAATAATTGCTCACATTGTTGTTTTACTTACGTTAATGATTTTATTAGCTCTCATTTTTCCACTATACAAAACATTTTGCCCGGGACCAGATGCAACATTTAATATTGTAAGGTTTTTTAGAATTGGCGTAATGCTAATTTCTTCCATTTTTGCTATGGTAGTGTTTATAAAAAGTTTTATTCAGGCACGACAAGATAAATAATATATTATCTTGGAAAAAGCACTTTTAATTGGAATAATAACTCAAAATCAACCAGAAAATATTGCAATTGAGTCTATTAATGAACTTGAATTTCTAGCCTTAACTGCTGGTGCAGAAACCAAAAAAAAAGTTTTACAAAAAATGTTAAAAAAAAATAGTAAGTCTTTTATTGGAAAAGGTAAGATCAATGAAGTAAAAGATTTTTTAGAATCAGAAAAAATTGATGTTGTTATTTTTGATGATGAATTATCCCCATCCCAACTACGAAATATAGAAAGAATTTTAAATTGTAAAATTTTAGACCGAACAAATTTAATCTTAGATATTTTTGCATTTCGAGCATCTACAGCATATTCAAGAACACAGGTTGAATTAGCTCAATACCAATATCTTTTACCAAGACTAACTAATCTTTGGACTCACTTATCAAAGCAAAAAGGGGGTATTGGAATGAAAGGTCCTGGTGAAAAAGAAATTGAAACAGATAGAAGAGTGATTAGAAAAAAGATTAGCCTTTTGAAATCACAACTAAAAAAAATTGATATTCAAATGGAAACCCAAAGAAAAAAAAGAAAAGATATGATTAGAGTTTCTTTAGTTGGATATACTAATGTCGGCAAATCTACATTAATGAACATTATTAGTAAATCAAAGGTTTTAGCAGAAAATAAATTATTTGCAACATTAGACACTAAAATGAAAAAGGTAGTCATAAACAATACTCCTTTCTTGTTATCTGATACTGTGGGTTTTATTCGTAAACTGCCAACCCAATTAGTTGAATCATTTAAATCCACTTTAGATGAAGTCCGAGAGTCAGACATTTTAATACATGTGGTGGATATTTCTAATCCTAATTTTGAAGAACATATGAAGTCCGTGAATAAGACACTCAAAGAACTTAGTGCTCTAGAAAAGCCCCAAATAATTGTATTTAATAAAATAGATTTGTTTTCATACACAAAAAAAGAATCTGATGATTTAAGTGAGTGGGGATTTGAAAATTATGATCTTGCATATTGGGAAAAAACGTGGATGAAAAAAACAAATAATAATAGTGTTTTTATATCTGCTTTAAATAAAAAAACACTTAATAAGTTTAAGGATTTATTATATAAAAAAGTTTGTGAAGCGCAGTCTATTAGGTACCCCTACAAAAAAATCACTTATTAAGTATATACTTTTTTTCCACTTTGCCATTTTCAAAAATAGAAAAAACAAATCCGTTATCGCTATTATTAAATGATCTACCTAATAAATTTACTTGATTAATTAAAATCGGTGAAGACATTAAGCTACCATTTAATGCAGAGAACTGATCATCGCATTCAATTCTTTCAAAAACAAAATCTGAAACAAAAGAAATAACTTGATCCATTTTAGATGAACTAGATGACCAAGGGCAATGCCCATCGTTTGGAAAAGTTAATAGCTCTGTGCCTAATCCTAATGAGCTAAATTCAGGATATAATGCACCACCTCCACACAATTGATCAAAATTCGAGTTATTTTGAAAACCATTGCAGTCATAAGGAACAGTGTCATCTGCATCTCCATGACAAAAAACTGTTGGAACATCATTCATGTCTACATATTCAGACCTATGTAATGCGCCTGCTAAACTTATTACACCTGAAAGAGAAGAAGAGTATCCTGGGTTACCACTACTACCCTCAATTCCACCTAATTCTTCGAAAATGTCTTGTGCAATAGAGGCTCTATTATCATCAAGTGAATTCGTAAATTCATCAATACTCCATACATGACCAGCATGTAAAAATAAAACACCACCAGCTGAATTACCTCCAGCCCAAATTTGATCTGGATCTATACCATAGGTATTATTATTTTCATAAAAATCTTTTCTAAAATATCTTATTGCTGCTTTCCCATCCATGGTAGCATTTAAAACAACTTCATATGCACTTTCCGTATCTTGGTAGTAGGTAAATTGTTGTAGAAAGCCGACTATATCACTTGCAAGCCTATAATTAATTGAAGCTGTTACATAGCCTCGTTTTGCAAATGCTTCACAAAAATCTACTGCAGTAGCATTATTCTTACTACCAAAAATAAATGTTCCCCCATGAGCAAAAATTATAAGCGGTCTTTTAGTTTCCAAATCACCAACTGGTTGATATATATCCATTTGTAAATTATTAACATCAGAGTATGTAACTGTTGTTACTTGTACGTCATTAAAAATTTCCTCACTATATCTTCCTTCGCAAGGAACTTGTGAAAAAACTAAATTTGCTGTTACTAGAATAATTAGTACTTGAGAGAATTTTTTCATATAAATATATTTTTCTTTAAATATATAAAAATACCCCTTTCAAAAAGAAGGGGTATTTTTAAAAACATAATTAGGGTATAATTATTTTACTACATCCATTTTCTTTGTTAAAATAGTATTCGCTGCTTGCATTCGCACAAAATATGTTCCTTGCGCAAGGTTTTCAGCGTTAAATAGTAGATTATACATACCTGGTTCAAAATTAGTATTAGTTAATTCTTCAACCATGTTTCCTACCAAATCATAAACCGCTACACTAACATTTCCATTTTCAGGAACGAAGAAACTTATTGTAGTTTGTGAATCAAATGGATTCGGGAAGTTTGAATATAATTCATATCCCATTTCCATAGATTTATTAAATCTAACATCACCTGCAATTGCAATACCATTAGATATATAAACATCACCTCCTTCAATCCAATTATCAACACTAATTGTTTCAATTGAATTGTCAGATTTTTTCCAAATTTCCAATTTAACATTTTCTCCTTCTAATAACCCTTCAACAAAATCTGTTGTTGGATCATCTCCCCAAACTGTTAATGCAGTTGACTCTCCATTAAATGTTACACTACCAACTAAATTTCCTTTCGAATTATATGCTGCAATTTCATCCCCAACTTCAGGAATATTGTTCCATGAATTCAAAGGAATACCTATAACCATATTATCTCCAGTATTTATTGCTTTCGAATAATTATACAATGGATATGTTGGTGAAGGTGAGCCAATTCTTTGTGCATTAGTTATAGCAGGATAACTAAATGGGGCATCTGGCCCTACCTCTGTCCCTACTTTTATAGCAAAACCTTGACCAGGATTCATCATACCAGAGCCATCACTAATAGTATTCACATTAATTAAAGGCCAAAATACCTGACCATCACCATCCTTCATTATAATTAAATTACTTGCTTCAACTAGAGAAGACATCATTCCAGCTGCATCTGCAGGCTCTTGATGTAAATAACCTATAAAGCTCCATCCAGCAGGCATAAATATTGGTAAATTAGAAGGTATTAAATCCCCTGAAATTTCTAACATATTTACTGACTCTGCTTTAATAGAATAACCTTCTCCATCAATCAATGATCCTATTGTATTAATACCAAGATCTGGCCAAAAAACATCACCATCTTCATCCTTCATTATAACAAGGTCTCCCTCAATATCTACTAATACAGATTCTAAAGAAGCGTCATCTGGAGAAATAAATGTAGAGTACATTCCCCAACCTTCTTGAATGTCAATTTGTTGCATATAAACAGTTCTTGCAACAATATCTAATACTTTACTTAATCCGCCACAAGCAAAATCTCCTTCGTTAGGATAAGAATCATCATAAGTTGCTTCTGCACTGTAATATGCACCATCAGAATCACCACCGAAACCATCTTCATTAGCTACGTTAGCATTCCATATAAACCATTCAAAATTATCACCTACTAAAGTTGATTCGCTAAATATAGTCATCGTAGACGCTTCTAAATTCCACATCATCATACCAACAACTTGACCATCTAAAGAAGCTGCAATCCAGTCTCCATAAGTAATTGCGTCATTGTCAATACTTATATCAGCATTAACAGGAACTTCAATAGAATGAGTACAATCTGTTTCTTCTACAGACCATGCAGATGGTGTATAAAAAGGAACTGTTATTTCAGATGAAATTGTACAACCATTAACATCACTTACAAGCACTGAATATGTACCTGCAAATAAACCATCTATATCATCACCATTCTCCCACGTAGTTGTACCATCAGCTAATGAAGCCGTCCACTCGTAAGTATAATTTCCTGTACCGCCATTAACAGTAATTGAAATAGAACCAAAACCATCGTTAATATCACCTAAAACATGAGGGCCTTCAGTAACCTCATCAACTACTAATGTCATTGCTTCTGATTCTGTAATAACTACAGTTGCTGAAATTGTACATCCATTAACATCTGTTACAACTACATCATATGTGCCTGCTCCAATGTTATCAAGATCCTCA
>CABYOB010000003.1 GCA_902520385.1 uncultured Bacteroidota bacterium | reverse complement strand
AACCGCTACACGTCACATTAACTAAAGCCCACCTTAATTGGTGGGTTTTTTATTGAAACTTTTTCTGCCATTTTACAACAGACTCTTGATAATCGCCCTCATTATCATAAGATTTTCTTTTGGGTAAGTATTTATCTGGTTCAGCATAAACTATATTAGTTAACTTTTTAGTCGCAATATGCTTATCAATAAATTGACTTAAATAAAAACGCCTTCCTTCTAAATCTTCAAAGGTTAAGCCAGAATTTCGGTCTGCTTTATATGTGACATTAAACTCAAAAACTTTACCATTGTATTCGGATCTATACATATCACTTATAGCCATTTCATAATCATCTTCCCAAACTATTTTAACTCGATATCCTTGATGCCCATATACAGTTCTTTTTACAACTTCTACTTGATGACAATATGCGCTATCCCCGTTTTGTACCACTTGCATTTCATTTACCTTTATCCATGGTGTTTTAGACCATTCTCTAGCCGTATACCAAACCCCCCAATTATCTAGGCTGTCACATATTTCTTCATATCGCTTCAAAGCTTTTTTGAAACCATCTTTATCTTTTTTATAATTTTTACTTTTAGGCTTTTCATTATTTTTATAATATTCTAACAAATACTGCATTCTAGTTGAATATTTTTGAGATTCATCCCAGCTCATAATTTGATAATTCATATAATTGAATACAGGAAAAACGTGATTCATTTCTGTAGTAATCCCGTCAGATGATATATTTTCCCATCTCCACTCTCCCACATTCTGAAATAAAGATTGATGAGGGACGGTAATAGTTTCAGTGTAACTCAAAAAACCATTAAAATACAAACCTTTCCAATAATCAGTGTTCCAATTATTTGGCCATGGAATACCATATGTGTGAGCTTTTACTGGATTTTCGGCTATTTCTATAGATTGGTTATGAAGTATTATTGCCTGTTCTCTTGCTTTAGCATCATTATATTGAGCTTGTTCAATAGCTATTCTTTTTTGTTCGAGTTTATTTGCTTCTCTTTGAGCGTTTGCATTAGCTAATTGACCATAATCAATTGTGGTTATAGTTTTTTTAACATTTCCACTCACATTAACATTTTTATTGATGTTAACATTTTTATTGATGTTAACATTTTGATTGATATTAACATTAGCATCAATTTTTTTCTTTACATAGAATGTAGAGTAATCTTGTCCAATACTAAAAAGAGGAAAAAGAAATATTAATATGTGTTTTTTCATAATGATAATATTTTGTTATACAAATATAATGGTTTTAGGTTAGTGTAGGAATATGTAAATCTATTACGGATGCAACCTAGGTTGTTTTATATCTTTTAGTATCTCTTCATACAACAGATGAAAAGAGTAAGATTCTTCTAAATGGTTCGAACTGAGGACGAGAGGGGGAGCAGGCGAAACCGCTACACGTCACATTAACTAAAGCCCACCTTAATTGGTGGGTTTTTTATTCTACAGGCTTTCCGTCCTTAAATTCTCCTACGATTTTTGATCCCCTAGCAAAGGTATAAATTCCTTGTCCGTGCATTTCATCATCCTTCCATTCTCCTGCGTATTTATCTCCACTACCAAAAGTAAAAGTTCCTTGTCCGTGATGTTTACCGTCTTTCCATTCTCCTACATATTTTCCTCCGCTCGACCAAATAAATGTACCTTGTCCGTGATGTTTACCATTCCGAAATTCTCCTACGTATTTATCTCCATTATCAAAAGTATAAGTTCCATGTCCATGCTGTTTACCGTCCTTCCATTCTCCTACGTATTTATCTCCTTTCGAAGAGATAAAGGTTCCGTATCCATTTTCACAATCTCCAGTCAAGTAAGCTTTATTTTTAGATTGAGTTACGTAGTCATCTTGTTTGTGACTTGTTTCATCCTTCGATTCTCTTATATATTTATTCTTTTTATCGCGTGATTCTTTATTGGTAATTAAAAAAACAGCCATTCCAAAAACACAGACTACAAAAAGAACCCCTGTTGCACCCATATCACCTAATATGTGTAGGATGAATGAGCCTAGGAAAATAATAGACATCAACCCTCCAATTATAATAACTAGTGCATGAAATATGGTAAAATTCTTCATCGTGATAGTATTTAGTCTTGTTATAAGGAATTGTTTTTTTAAAGAACAATAATTGGTATAGCTGATAATAATATTGACAATAAAATAATAACGGGATTAGAACATAATAAAACACATTTATTTAAAATTCCTTTTATTAAATAAAATAGAAAACCCAACAAGAAAATTGGATTATATCCTACAGCTGTAGGTATACAATTAAACCATCCCATTCCTTGCATTTCGGGGATAGAAGACCCTCCAATACAAAAAATAGCTCCTAATAAGATAATCCATACAATTTGTACAAAAAAAAGACTTTTATATTTAGGGTGAGAAAATGAAATAAACTTCTTCATAGTGATAGTATTTAGTCATTTAAATTATGCAAATTTGGTTTATCTGAAGTTGAATCTCTGATAAGTGATTTCTTAAGAGCAGCACCTTTAGAATGAATTGTTACTCTGGAATTTGATGAAAATAAACTATACTTATTTTCAATATTATATTTAGGATATATAAATAAATCTATATTTTGGTTTTCTTCCACTAATTTTCTTGCAGCTATTATAGATGCGTTTACTTGTGTTTTTCGAGAAAAAGCTGCTTCACTAATTATCCCCCCAAAAAGAAAACCACCTACCGCAGCTGCACCTCCTCTATAATAAACAGTTTGACCTCTTTCATTAGTCGTGGCTGTTGCCGATAATGCTAACGCGGCAAATGTTAAATTTGTCAGAGCTACTAAAAAATTATTATTTGAGTTCTTATTTGATCCGCCAAAAAAATTAACAACTTTTCCGAGCTTATTTATTTTTTCTGATTTAGAAAATCCTAAAACACTTGAACTTTCTCCTATTACAGTATCTAGTTGAAATATTTCGTATTCAGCACTTAATGGCCCCACATAACCATCTTGTCCTTGAGAAATTAAAAGTTGTTGAGAGCAACTTGAACAAAATAAAATTGTAATAATTAATAGTATAAAATTTTTCATAATGATAATATTTTGTTATACAAATATAATGGTTTTAAGTTGGTGTAGGAATATCTAAATTTATTGGTCCTTTTGATATTTTTTTACACCCAAATAAGTCATATAACAAAAAATAATAATTACAGGTGTTTTTGTATATATATTAAGAAATTCTGTTTCATTTATTATATTACAATAAATGTCATAGCCAAACAATCCGACAGAACCAAAATATAATATGGCGGGTAAGTACTTAATTGAGAGTATGAATTTTTCTAATTTTTGCATATGAGATTTAATTACATAAATATGGGGGTATAATAATTAGGACTAGGAGTTTTCTTATAGGTTTATTAGATCATATACAGTTGAAATTATTTAACGTTTACTTATTTTATTGTTAGTTATTAATTTTTGTCTTGAACATTTAAAACGATTTATTTCAGGATTTCTTTTTTTAAGGTGTTTTTGACTGACGCCACTATTAACACGTTTTCGCCATCTTTTAAATGAAGACGGTTTTAAATTTGCCCTCATCAATTTTATAACCTCTCTTTCAGCTAATTTAAACTGAAAAAAAATAGCTTCATATGGTGTTCTATCTTCCCACGACATTTCAATGATTCTATCAATTTGTTCAGGATTATAATTCATCAAACTAATTTTTAGTATAGCTTATTAATTTTTTCATATTATAAATATAGTGGTTTAGGTTGAGTTTTTATTTTACAATAAAATACCCTCTCATACTCTCACTGTGCCCTGGGTAAGTACAAACGAATTCATAATTACCCTTCTTTGGGGCCTTAAATTCTAATGAGATAGTCTCACCTGGCTGAGCTAGGTCAGACGCTGCAATTATATTTTTATTACTTGGAACATATTTCATACTAGGTCCAGCATTAATCGCTTGTGTTGCGACCTCCTTTCTTGCACCATAGTTCACAAAAACAATATTATGTTGCATTGCAATTTGTTCTCCTTCATTTATTAAAATGATTCTAACCCAAGAACCTTCGTTAACTTGGATGTTTTCAATATCGAATTTCATGTCAGACATAGTATTTCCAACAGCTTTTACTTTAAATTCAACCCAATCTTTTTCAATATTTTGAATCTCTATATCTTGGTCTTTTATTTGATTTGGACTGGTAGGTTGTTTTTCAACACCTTGATTTGAGCCACCACAAGATACTAGAAGAGTAATCGGAATAATTAATAATAGTATAAACTTCTTCATAGTAATAGTATTTAGTTATATAAATATAGTGGTTAAAATTTTGAAGAAGAGATGATATATATCAAATCATTTGTTATGTGAATTTCAAAAAAGTGATTTTTCCAACTATATTCATAAACACGTTTTCTTCCGTTATTTAAAGATCTAATATACTCACAATTGTTTTCTATTTTATTTACACATTCAGCGTGGAACTCTACAAGCTGTAAAGTCAACGTATTTTCTTTTTTAATTAATTCCATTTTAGAAGAAAACTGCTCTTCCATTTCTAAAGTATAAAACCCTGATGCTTTTTCATTATAGGGGGTGTAATTGTATGCAAACTTTAACTCTAACGACTTTATGATTTTAAAACTTTTTAAGTCTGGTTTTAAAGAATAAAAAAGCGAGTTTGATTTATATAAAGTAGAGTCATTTGTAGGTCTAAGTCTTGCTGCTCCTATTCCCCCACCTACAGTTGTGTAACTATAAAGTAAATTGCCTGGAGAAATGTAAATTACATCTACATTTTCTGATTTTATCATTTCTTTCTGAAAAAAACCATTATCGTTTACACATAATCTTAGAATGTTTTCAAAACTAAAATCATATTGCCCAAAACTCAACAGTGGTATAATAAGTAGGAGTAGTAGTTTTTTCATTTAACAACAAGAACAGCTTCCTGTATTTTGTGTTTCTTTGATTTTACAACCGTACATAGGGTATTTATCAATAAAAACATTGACTAACATTATATCAGGAAGACTATCATTAACATTGAATTTAGTTCTAATAGCAGAGGCAAACTCTTTAACTGTGTATTTTTTGTTTTCTAGCCCCAATGGATTATTATCAGTTTCGTTATTCATATAATAATATTTAATGATTACAAATATACTAGTTTTAGTAAAGTAAAGGAATAGAAACACATAACGATATTGAATTAACTTTCTAATTGAAATTCTGGAATCTCTAAGGATAACAGATGTAACTGATGTGCATCTTTCCTTAATTGGTTCGATAATAGCTCAGTAGGGGGAGCAGGCGAAACCGCTACACGTCACATTAACTAAAGCCCACCTTAATTGGTGGGTTTTTTAAATATTAATGAATTTATTTATTCATTATTTTAACAATTTTCTTCGGCCAAGGGTCCTTAAATTTATGCTCTTGTTGCCAAACTTTTATTTCTTCTTCTGTAAGAAAACATTCTTTTAGTTTATTAGTAAATTGATCTACTTTATTTTTATTACCGATGATTGTGAGACTACAATGACGATCTCCAAAACGTTTATTTTCCTTTAATAATTGCTTTTTAAGTGAGTCAATTTCTAATTCCAATAGACCATGGTTTTCGTCTTCTACAATTGAAGCTCTCCATGTACCTACAATTTCAAGACCAACATCCCCAGCTGCTTGACTCCAAAGTAAAGCATATTTATTCCGACTAGCAAGCCAAAAAAATCCCTTACTCCGATTTATTGATTTATCTAAATATTGGTGACAAACATTCCATAATCTTTCGGGGTGAAATGGACGATCATCATTTATTACTCTTGTAGCTAAATCATATGGTTTATCGGAATCCTCTTCTGAGTCTAAGATTGGTTGTAGTTCATCAAATAACTGAGCAACATTAAAATAATTGTATTCTCCAATTTCTAATAAAGATTCTATTTTTAACCTACCATAAATCACTGAATGCACTGATACAAAAGAATTAATTTTTTTAATAAAATTAGAAATTTGTGATAGGCTGTCTTTATTAACTCTATCGCCTTTAGTAAGAATTATGTGACTGCAAAATAATATCTGCTCAACTAATAAATTAGTGGTGTCTCTTTGGCCTAATCTCATATTATCTTGCATTTTTGGAACTAGCGTTTCTCCACATTTGTAGTCATGAGCCATCAACAAACTATCAATAAGAACCAAAACCCCAGTAAGCATAACCTTTTGATGTTCTTTAAAATATCTAATCAATGGCATAGGATGACAACTGCCAGATGTTTCAACAATTATTAAATCTGGTTTTTTACTATTTAAAAAACTATTAATTGCAAAATCAAGTTTTTTTATTCCTTTTTTACTACTCAAAACACAGGAAGAAATAGATTTCATAATTTTTTTATCCTCTTCAATTAGAGGGTTACTTCCCAGTAATGTTCCATCAACATCTAATTCACTCATGTCGTTAACTACAGCACAAATTGAAATGTTGCTTTTTTTTGATTGATTTAGAAGATTGCCAAAAAGTGTTGTTTTGCCAGCACCTAAAAAGCCATTAAGAATTATTACCGGAGTTTTCTTCATCTTATAAATAAGAACTGTATTTATTTATATAAATATAGTGGTTTTAGTAAAGAAAGTGAAAAGTCTAATTTAGATGGGGGTTTTAGGTTTGTGAAGAAATATCTAAATCTATTGCTTCTTTAAGTTAGGTTGTTTTATTTCTTTTAGTATATTCGCACATTAATTTTTAAAAATATAAAATGAAAAAAGGAACAGTAAAGTTTTTTAATCAAACCAAAGGATTTGGTTTTATTAATGAAGAGGGAGGGAAAGATTACTTTGTACACACAACGGGTGTTTCTCAGCAAATTAAAGATGGCGACTCTGTTGAGTTTGAATTAGAAGAGGACCAAAAAGGAATGCGGGCTGTAAATGTACGACCTGTATAGTTTTAATTACGTGTTCATATTTTAAATATAGTAGTTTTAGGTTAGTGTAGGAATATGTAAATCTATTACTAATGCAACTTAAGTTGTTTTATATCTTTTAATATCTCTTCATACAACAGATGAAAAAATTAAGATTCTTCTAAATGGTTCGAACTGAGGACGAGAGGGGGAGCAACAGATAAAGCATCTACGAAAGTGGGTGCTTTTATTTTAATATAATGGTTTTAGTATAGAAAGTGAAAAGTCTAATTTAGATGGCTTTTCTATTTATTAAATTTCATTATTGCGGAATTAATTGTTTTTGCTTTATAATATTCCTTTGATGCTATATAAATTACTTTTTCAACTTCTGCATATATATCCCCATTTAAATCGGTCAGATTAACAAAGAAATTATAATCTTTTTTTTTCTCTTTTTGTATATCTATTTTTATTTGTGCTACTAATTCTGGTGTTATTTTAAAATCTGCAAATAACGTTTTGCTTGCAGGTCTTTTAAATTTTATTTTTGCTGATTTATCCCACACTATATAATTATCACCTAAAATATGAATAAGTTGAATAACATAAATGCCATCAATTGAGCTATACATATGCCCTCCGTAAATTGTTCCCACATAATTTCTGGTTTTATAATTAAATAACAACTGAACTTTTATGTAATGTAAATCATCACTAACTCTAATAAGTTTACCGCCAGTATTTTTATACATAGGAGACAAGTTAAATAGCACCCTAAATAGCTCACCTCTTCCGAAGAGTTTTATTAGAACTTTATTTCTCCAAATTTTATAAAAAAGATATTTCAATTATTAGGTTTTTTATTTTAAAATGTAAACCAACTTACTTTGATTATTTTGATAAGTTACTATTACAACTTGTTCTGATTGTAAATCACTAATCCTTTGTCCTGATATATTAGATATGTATTTAATTTTTGTTGATTTATTTAAATATTCATTTAAAGTGAATTCTGGCATAGCAATAGCCCTCCAACTAACTGTATCTAAATATGTGCCGTGATTAGCACTCAACTCCATTACTAATAGACCTTCTCCAGAAATACTATTTGGATAAAAGTGAGCATTAAGATATATACTTGAGTCAGAGGGAAATGAAAGAGGATCAATATTATATGTATTTATTGGATTACAAGTAGGAAAGCAATTTTGAAAATCCCATCCTAATGGAAGAGAGTCAAGTATAATTTCATAAGTAATCGTTGTTTCCTCTAACGTATTTAAAAATGTATTTTCACTGAACTCGCCCTCCAGAGATGAAGTGTACATTTGTATATAATTATCATCAACTGTGAAGACTTGACCAAAACTTAAAAAAGGAATAATTAATAATATTAGAAAATTCTTCATAGCGATAGTGTTTAGTTATATAAATATAGTGGTTTTAGGTTTGTGAAGAAATATCTAAATCTATTGTTTTCTTTTGGATATTTCTTCAATTGAATTAGCAATTCTTGAAATATTTAACATTGTGCTAACTAGTACTGAAGAAATAACTAAAATAAAGCATATGCCTATAAATATTCCTCCAGCTAACTCTAAAGAATCACTAAACATATTCCAAGAAAATGCCGTGTCAAATACGGCAATTATTCCAATAAAAGTTAAAATTAAAAGAATATAAACCCCCATTTTTGTGATAAAAGTTTCTGTTTTTTTTACGTTCATAACAATAATATTTATTTACTTAAATATAGTGGTTTTAAATCAGTTTAAGAATATGTAAATCTATGACTGATGTAACTTAGATTGTAATATATATTTTGTTAAATTCATACAATAAATAATTAACAACCTAAATGATAAATAACAAATGGAAAAAGAATTAAATTTTAGTAAAATAATTTTAAGTGTTTTATTATTTATTTGTCTTTTAGATATGCCTTATGGCTATTATCAATTAGTACGATTTTTTAGTTTTATTATTTTTAGCTGTTTAGCGATGCAGGCATCTAATAATCAAAACGCTAATTTGGTGATTATATATGCCACCTTAGCTTGTCTGTTTCAGCCTTTTTTAAAAATAAGTTTAGGAAGAGAGTTGTGGAATGTAATAGATATTATTGTTGGGTGTGGACTTTTATTGAGTTTTTTTAATAAAAAAAATCAATTATAACTCTGGGAAACGAGAAAGGTGTATTTTTCCTGCTTGTGAAAAATTCATATGATTGCCAACAATATTATTTTTTATATAAATTATTGAAGTTATAATAATTCCATTTATAAAAGTTATTGGCATTGTTACTATAGCAAAAATCACAAAAGGAAAGAAAAAAGTTGAAATAGTTTTACAAATCAACATCCAAAAAAAAATTAATCCATGAAAAATTAAAAATGGCAACTCTAATAAAGACAAAATTAAAAAACATAATTTTTTCATAATAATGATATTTAATTATATAAATATATTGGTTTTATAATTTTTAAAAGAACACATAGTTTGCTTTAATTTAAGTGTAGTAACATGTAAATCTATTATTAATTAATAATAGTGTTGATGCTATTTAAAAAAAAGACTAATTAAACAAGCAAAAAGCCATATTATAATAGAAGAAAAAAAAGCAAATATCAAAGCAGAAATTAATGCCTGTACAATTGTTATCATATAAAGTAAAGTTATAGCTAGTGGCAAGGCTGCAGCAAATACTAAAAGAATCAAACTTGTCACAAAACCATCACCATGTCCTGAAATTACCATGATCAATGTGGCAATAAAATATGCAATCCAGAGAATTAAACAGACTATTTGCAATATTTTATAAACTTTAGGATTTTTTTCTGAAATATATTCGTGTGGTTTTTCCAAAAATTGCAGCACTTTTATTTTCATGAACAACATAATCAAGACTTCCATAAAAAGAATAGGGCTGCTTTTAAAAGGAATGATGTGTTCTCTTATTATTTTTTTCATACTAATACTATAAATTCAACGGGTTATTCTAATATATATTCCTTTTCTACACTACCATCATCGTAAATATATAGTAATAGTATTTCTTTCTTTTCTTTATTTATTTTTCTACCCAACACATCAACTACTTTAATCAATTTTCTTTGTGTCACAGTTTCATCTAAACCTATACTATCACAAGCATCTCCTATATTGTCTAAATTAAAGTCTTCTTGATTAGGATTATAATCTTCAGGGCAGTTATCTAATTCATCGCAAACCTCATCAAAATCTATGTCGCTAATACAATTTCCATCACAATCATAATATAATGTAGTTCCGTTTCCATTGCACACACCACACTCATCATATACTCCAACACATTCATCTAACTCATCACATAAACCATCATTATCTACATCATTAATACAGTTTTCAAGCATTACATTTATAGAATAAGGAGGTAATAAAATATTTGTAAGGCCACTATCCAAGGTCATATTAATATAATTTACACTATCTATGACATCAAATAAAGAATCTGAGCTCCACTTCTCCCAAAAAACATTATCGGATGAAATAAAGTTATCTATTGAAACAGATATGGGTTCACTTGAAATATTTGTTAAAATAACAGAAGCTTGATATGTTGAGTCATTCTCAAACCTCCATCCAAAAAGCTTAGGGTACGGAACTTCTCTTGGCACATTATTATTATTATAATAAGTAACCGTATCAATTAAATTTATAGGTGTTTTTATTTGAGCGGTTCTGTTTTTTCCCAATTTTGCTTTATTCCAAATACTAGCAAAAACTCCTGTGGCTCTTTTTCTAAAATTATTTTGAGTATCTAACGCATCCCAATTTTCAAAAATACCCCCCACATTAAACATACTTATGTCTTCCACTAACTTATTAGTTAAAAATAAGTGATGAGAAGTGCTATACATTAAAACTAAACTCCATCGATTGACATATCTTTTATCTAATGTATTATCTGTAATACCATAACCTACCCACAACTCATAATCCTGCAAATCATTAATTGTATCCTGAAAGCATCTTACTGATTCATATGTTGGAATTTGATCAAAAGCATATGCAAGTAATTGTTTAGTAGTAAATATAGTATCTGCTTCTTTTAGATAAAAAAATGCCGACCATCTAAATGCATCCGCTGGATTCTCCATATTATATAAAGCTTCATTCCAATACTGAGCTCTTGGATTGGAACTACCAAAGTTGCCCGCTGATACTGCAATTTTTGTGTTAGGAAGAAACTGTCTAATTGAATCAATATAAATGTCACATGTTAAAGCATAATCTTCAGCAGTAGGGTAATGACTAATACTATGCTCATTTCCCGCTTTTCCCATTTCATCTCCTAATCTAATTCTTTCTATATTAACTCCATTATTTTTAGCAGAATGTAAATCCGATAATTGCTTCGAAATACTACTGCTAATCATATTCAAACAATATAAACCCTCTGCACCAATTTGATTTAAAGCATTTTGAAAATTTTCAGGAGTTATTTCTATAATTTCTGCATTTAATTGACCCCAATTTAAATTGATGGAATCTACACAACATGTATCTAGTGTTGTTTGGGGGTAAAACCAGCCACTCTGCCAATCCCATAAATCTGGAGCTGGAGGAAAAGCTAATACATCTGGATACATTGTAGCTACGGAGTCATTAAACGTCTCATCTACCCAAGACGGCCCCCTCCATGTTTGTCCTCCAAAATTAGCAGTTGGTATAGAACGATAGAAAGTATCTAATTCTAATTGAAAATCTTTAAAAAAATTTTGGGAGTCTTGCCCAAAATTTAAAAAAGGAATAATTAATACAAATATTACTTTTTTCATAGTAATATTATTTAATTGTATAAATATATTAAATCCATCTTCTAGTTTGTTTTTTATACTTTATAAATTCTTTTCCAAATAATTTCAACATGGCCTTTTCTTCTGGAATAATTTGAAAGTATGTTATAAAAAAAAAGAATCCAGCAACTATAAGAACGCCTCCATAGAAGTTAAATTTGATACTTATTGAAATCAAAATTAATACCATTCCAAGATACATTGGGTTTCTAGAATATTTAAAAACTCCACTAGTAACTAACAACGAAGCCTTTTCAATCATAATTGGATTAATGGTAGTTTTTTCTTTTTTAAATAAACGAAAAGATATAACAATTATACTAAGGCCTAATATTAAAAAAAACAAACTAAGTATGTTAGCATAATTGAAAATTAATTCCGGAAAAAAAGGTTTAGATAGATAAATCAAAAATCCACATATTAAGGTTATAATTGGCGGCGGCACTTTGTTGCTCATATTTGTTTTTATTTAAATAAAAAAAACTATTCTATTATGTACTTCTTCTCTGTACTACCATCATTATATATATGTAGTTGAAAACCTTTGTTGGTAGTTTCTCTTCCCAAAACATCAATTGTTTTTAACAAAAACTTTTCATTATTAAAAATACTTATGGAAGAATTATTAGTAGATAAAAATTGAGAAAAGAAATCCCATATTTCTTGCGCAACATTAATATCGTCTATATCCCAAGAATGCCCATCTTTATGTTTATATAACCAAAATTGTTTATTGCTCATTTTAGAAGAATATTTATAGCTCACTGTAAACTTATTGTTATTATTAAGATTCGGCAATGTGTCAATATTCAACTCATCTAATTGATTAATCTCTGTCCAATAATTTACTATAGAGTCTATCCCTAAATATGGGCCCCAAAATTGATCATTTGAATCACCCTCAAATAGCGTTATATTATCATTAATACCATGAAGCTCAAATATTGAAACTGGTTCTCCGTTACATGTATTGTTTGTGAGTCCATTAGGAAAAATTGTTCCTGCTACAGGGGCAAATGCTTTAAACAAACCAGGTTGTTCACATGCAATTAAATAACATAGTTCAGCACCGTTAGACATACCTGTTAAAAAAGTGTTTTCAACACTAAGGTTATTTTCATTTTGTAAAAAGGCGGCTAGTTCTGTTATAAAATCAATATCATTAATATTACTTCCTGTTGTAAATTCATAACCCACATTCCAAAAATTTGTTCCCCAATTATCAGATGTTCCCTCAGGATAACATACTGCAAATCCAAATTGGTCAGCTATATAATTCATGCCACAGTAATTCATAATTCCTTGTGCACTTCCGGAATAACCATGGGCAACAAAAACTAACGGGGCTTCTGTCTCAATATTATTGGGCTCATAATAAATATAATCTCTTTGTATGCCATTATGATTAAACGTTAAATAATCTTGCGCTAAAGATATAACTGGAATAATTAATAAAATAATTAGCTTTTTCATAACTCAAATATAAATTTTTAATTAAATGTATAAATCACATTATATAAAACACAACGTAATAGTTATTTTTTTTGATTAAATTAAATAATCATGCATTTTATACTATATATAGATGTTTATTTTTATAATTTCCATCCTTCAATATCATAGGTAGTATAGCTGTCCGAATATCCCGGGGATGAGGGGATAACTATACGAAAAAAAGTTGAATCGGTAAGAGTCCATCCAGTATAATTACCATTGCTTTCAGACCACTGCTGCTCTCCATTGTTATTAAGGTCATAAATAACCGGATCGCAAGAATTACAATATTTAAAAATAAGTTCGTTTATATTGTCTCCTAATTGAATACTGCCAGTACTGTCGTTATAATTTGTTGTATATGTTACGTTTGCTACCCATTCAGAATTAAGTAGAGAATCATAGGTGTAGTAGCCTGAATATGACACGCCATTTCCCTTAAAATTCCAATCCCCAACATAAACCGTGTTAGGATTATCGTTTATGTCATTATTATTTTCTTCTTCAACTTCACAAGAAAAAAAAAAGAATATTGTAATGAGAATTAAAAATAATTTTTTCATTAAATCAAATTTATGTTAAATTTTTTCATACTACATTATACCTTAATTTTATTATTTCCTTTTAAAGACAATGTCCATGTTTCTGTCACTTCCTTTTACCTTAAGTATAAAATTATTTTTATTAACCCATTCATATTGAATACATTGTCTTCTTTTTCCTTCTGGTGTTTCAGTACACAATTGACCTTGACTGTCTTCCCAAATCATTGTTGGCATTTTTTTGTTTTTTGAGCCACCGGGCATATTAGTTAAAAATGAATTTAATGTGAAATCTTGATTATACTCACAATATCCTAAATGATTATTTTTGTCATCATACATGTCCCACTTTCCAAGAAAAGAATTTGTTTGATTTTGACAACCTAAACAAAAAAGAAATAAAGAAATAAAGAAAATATTTTTCATAGTTTATATTTTTTTTTAACGGTCCCATCATCATAGATTAGTAATTTTAAACCTCTTCTATTTTGATTTTCTTGACCTGAAATATTAATAATTTTAAGTAATTTTTTTTTAATAACATTTTCATTAATAGTTGTGACCGGAAGATCATATGATAGCATGCAAGTATCTGCATTCATGCCATATACATAATAAATATTTAATGGGTATGTTGGTAAAGAATTTAATGGATACATGTACCATGAGGTGTCCTGTCCTAGATTTCCAAATGAATTCATGTTTCCAGTTTGTATAGTGTCTCCCATATTGTCTATAGTATAAGCTACATATGGATATGGTGCACCATTATTTCCATCAAAGATTGCAATATCGATTATCATATTTAAAGTATCAATATCTATATCCGTCACATTTAATTGAGAACAAAATATTGAATCGTAGCAATTAGGTATCCCCTCTCCGGGCCCCATAGAACTACCTGGTATTTCTACCCCATTTTCATCTACACACCAACAATAACCCGTACTTGACCAACATTGCAATAACGAATAAGAACCATCTTCTTCGCATTGAGGAATATATTCTCCAATCGCCCCAGTAGCATTTGCTACAGCGTCTAAACAAGGTGTTTGACTAAACACTAAAAATGGTGTGATAATTATATATAATATCTGTTTCATGTTAGTTTAATTTAACTGAATTTAAAAAAACCTGATACTCCTCTGAGCCAATTCGCATAGAACTAATTAAACTAATTAAGTTACTAGTAAACGTATTTGAATCATCAGCATTATTAATCTCATATCTTTTTCCACTATAAGAAATTAAATAATTTGTGTCATGATTAAAGCAAATATTACAATAAAAAAATTGAGATAAAATTTCTTTACAACTAATTGTTGTGTTATTAAAAACAGAATCCATCTCTTCTTCTGAAAGTGTTGTGTAAATCTCTCTTTGATAATTTATATAGCCGGAATTAAAATTTTCATTAATAGAAGCAAAATAATTTTCAGCATTACAACTATCTAATTTTTCTTGAGAACAGCCTAATAATAATGGTATAATAAGTAATACTTTTTTCATTATGCTAAATAAAAAAATGATAAATAACTATTCCCGAAATTAGACCTTTAATCCAAGAAATCCATGCTACTGAATACCAATCTAAACCATATTTCAACATGCGTTTTTCACCCATCTTCTTATGCCAATTAATAAATCTCATATTTTAATTTTTTATTCTTACTAACATACGCTTTATTCTAAGGTTAACACAGTAATTGTCCCAACCATACCATTCAATGCATGACCTCCAACTGAACAATCGTAATTGTAAAAACCTGGTATGTTAAATATATGTCTATATATTTCCGCACCCACAACAGAGGTTGAAGCTGAATTAAACACTTCTGGATTATCAAAAGGGGTATTAGTAAGCGAATTAATTTCTGCATTAACATCATGTAGCCCTCCATCGTTTATCCATCTAATTTCTTCACCTTGATTAATTGTGATGTTTGGAGGATCATAATAAAAATTACCCGCGAATATAGTATGAGTTATTATTTCATTTTCATTATGACTATGATTTTCTTCATCTTGATCACACCCCAATGACAAGAAAAGAAGACAACCAGTGAATACTTGTATTAAATTTTTCATAAATGACTTATCTTTTGATTTTTAAATATAAATAACAAATAAATTTATTTTTTTATTCTTACGTAATCTAATTCTTTAATCTTTTTAATTGAATAATACGTATTCAAACCAACAACACCCACACTATTGTCCATTGTTTTTTCAAAATTAGAATTAGGAAAAACTAATAATTCTATTTTTCCTACAATGAAATATGTTCCATTTACTAACTTCTTTTTTTGTTTTAACTTTAAACCTATTTTTATTCTACTTGTTAAAACAAATGGGATTGGGAAATTTTTAAAATAAACTTCTTTTAAATTACACTCTTCAAACTCTGAGACTTCTTGACTGTATTTACCTGAAGTTTGATGAGCATTATCAATTTTTGATTGCTCTACGCTATTAATAGTGAAGTATGGATTTTCTAATAGATTATTAAATGTATCTCTTTTTACTTTGTTGTTTGGTCGACATATAAACCCAATAAACGGCGGGTTACTTCCAATATGTGTTACTGAGCTCACAATACATAAATTGCTAACACCATTTTTAGATTTAGTTCCTATCAAATTTGCACTTTTTACACCAGACACCGAATTAATAAGTTTAAGCCTTTTAACTCTTTCCATGTTTTCTAATTCTTTTGTGTCTAAAAAAATTTCTTTCTTCATAAAAATTAAATTTTAATTGTTAAGATCTCGTCATATTTAGTAGTATAGCTAGGAGAAAGTTTCTGTCTTTTTGATTGCCATTTTTCATTAAAACCCTGTGAAGCAAAACGAATTTTATTTTTCCCTAGTGTTAAATTTAAACTATCAATAGACTCCATTAGTTTATTTCTTTTTACTCTATTAATATTATCAAAAAAAGACATTTGAATCTGTTTGTTTTTAGTATTAGCATGAAGAACTACACCTGCTTTTTTATAACTGAATTTATGACTATAAATTAACTTTAATGCCTCTTTTGACTTATTAATTATTTCCATACTATCATTAGTAGGCGTGTCAAAAGCAAGAGTAATACTTGGATTATATTGCTTAACATCTAAATTAAAACGATTTGTCATTAAAAAAACAGAAATTTTAGAACAGTAGCTATTTTCTCTTCTAAGCTTAAGTGCGGAATTACTTGCAAAATTACTAATTGCCTCATGTAAATTATTAAAATCTTTTATTTCTCTACCGAAAGATTGTGAGGTGCAAATACTTTTTTTTGTTGTTTTAAAATTATTCAAATTATACATTAATGCACCTTTTAATTCATTTTGTAATTTAATTGTGTTGATTGAAAAACATTTCCTTAACCACACAGGGTTAGCATCTCTAAGCTCTAATGCTGTTTTTATATTCATTACTTTTAATCTTCTAGCATATTTCCTTCCTATTCCCCATAAAGACTCAACTGGAAAATCATTTAAAACTTTTTTAATTAACAACTTATTATCTAATATAAAAACACCTCTTTGTTCTTTTTTAGCTATATGATTGGCCACTTTAGCTAAAGTTTTGTTAGGCGCCACCCCAATAGAGATTGGTATGCCTGTCCATTTTTGAACTTTTTTTCTTATACTTAAAACCCTTTCTAAACTTAGGTAATCTGAAAAATCTAAAAATGCCTCATCTATGGAATAAATTTCTATTGCCTTTAATTCTGATTGCAAGGTTCTCATAACACGACGAGATAAATCTCCATACAAAGGAAAGTTACTTGAAAAAACATTAATCTTATTTTCTTTAATTAATCCTTTAATTTTAAAAACTGGCTCTCCCATTTTTATACCTAAGGCCTTTGATTCATCGCTTCTTGCGATGACGCATCCATCATTATTAGATAATACTAAAACTGGTTTATTATTTATCTCTGGATGAAATATTCTTTCACAAGAAGCATAAAAATTATTGCAATCTGCTAACCCTATCATACAAAGTGATGTATTGCATGAATAACAACTCCAAATAAATTGAATTTCATTTCTTTAGTAATTTCTATGTCTCTATACATTTCATTTTCTGCTATTAAAAATATTTTGTCTTTTGATTTTTTAATACGCTTAACAGTAAACTCTCCGTCAATATAAGCTACAACTATACAATTATTTGTGATTTCTAAAGACCTATCTACTATTAGCAAATCTCCGCTCATAATTCCTATATCCTTCATACTATCACCAAAAACTCGAACATAGTAAGTAGAGGTGGGATTAGTAATCAAAATATTATTTAAATCTATCTCTCCCTCCATAAAGTTTTCTGCAGGGGAAGGAAATCCCGCCGAAACACCCTCTTCAAAATAAGGCATGGTCATAGGCTTTTTAGAGCCATTTTTATAAAAAATAACGCTTGATTTATTTGTCATATTTGGTAATTTGAGAGTCATGTTTAAATATAAAATTTTTCTTTAATGATATGAACTCTAAATACATTAAGTAATTAAAAAATTATAATATTATTAATTATATAACGTTGTATTATAGTTAATATAAATGATATCTATGAAAGAAATTGACGAAGCGTACTTAAGTAAAAAAATTAACAAACTAAATAAAAAGATTCATCGGGCCACTAATCAAGGAGATGAAAATAAAATATGGTGGAGAAAAATAAAATTAAGTAAACTGAAGCTAAAATTACAAAAGCTAATAACTTCTAAAAAATTAATTTAATTAACAATCTCTACAGAAATTTCATTTCTTCTATTAAATGGTTTATAAGGAGGGTCATAAACAAACAGCTCAAATTTATTTGTATGTTTAATATTATTTTTATCTAAAGTTTTCTTTAGAAGTTTTGCCATTTTTAACTCCTTTTGCTTGTTAGTATATCCTGAAAATCTAATTGTAGCCCTTCTCATTTTATTACTTTTAACAATTTTTATGTCCGAGTTTGTAGGCTCTGGTAAATTTTTTTTATCATACTTTTTTGGCATCCTAAATAACATTTCCCTATCATTATGTAATTTTATTATGACTGGTGATGTCATTTCTATTTTTTCTTTTTTATTATTAGATCCGAAAATATAGTCAGCTAAAACCCGAAATGAAGAATTCTGATTATTCTCACCATCTTCGTTTAAATAACTTGCATATAATAAAGGAGAATACTCCCTAATTTCAACATCTTCTATTTTTTTTAATACGTGATATGTATTATCTAAATTTTGAGATGTTGTAAATAACGAACTAAATAGAAACATAATTAATAATATTGTTGCAAATAGGTATTTTCCATTTTTCAAGCTCATAGTTGCTAAATTTAAGTGTTAAAAATTTCTTTCATTCTGTCATATCGATAATTAAAAATCTTGTTTATCTTTTTATTAATGAAAAAATAATTAACTAATCTGCCCAAGATTCCAAATGGTAATTTATAAGAGATTATATCTATCATTAAAACTCCTTTTTCTTCTTGCTTAAATAAATGTTCGTGGTGCCATATTTTATATGGACCAACTCTCTGTTCATCAACAAAAAGTTTATTTTTTTCAACATGTGTTATTTCTGTTACCCAGCTAGTTGGTATTTTTAATAGTGGTGAAACCTTATAGCAAATAATCATCCCAGGATAAATTTTTTCTTCACGATTTTTAGATTTAATAACAAAATTCATATAATCTGGTGTTATTTTCTTTAAATTTTTAGGGGATGAAACAAAATCCCAAACATCTTCTATGCTTGCGTTTAAAAACTGCTCTTTTTTTATTTGATGAATCATAATGCAAAAATACGTGTAATAAAATAATCCAACTAATTACAATTTGTTTTTTTTGAAAAACAGAAAACTGTTATATTTGATTAACTCAAAAAAAATTAGAATGAGAAAGTTTATTTCAATAATTGTGATTACTGTATTTTTTTCTTGTAATAATGAAAATCAAAAAACTGATAGTTGTTTAGTTGGTTTTGATTGGTGTGTTCCAAATTGTGAGACTCCAAAGATGGCTTGGAAATTTTCTTCTGATAAATCATTTAATTATAGTACTACTTTATTCGGAGGAATTAGCGCTTGGGGCACATGGAAAAATATTGGTGAGCAAAAAATAGAACTTACTTACACTAAAAATACCTCTAACACAAATATTCCCAATCAAACTATTCAAATAATAGACTGCAAAACATTAAAAATTGGGAACACTTTATATAAAAGATAAAAAATGAAAAAAATTATATTCCTTATTTTACTACCCATCATAATAATAGCACAAAACAATAAAAACAATAATGCTAAATTCAATGACATTAATCTTAATTTAAACAGCGCTGTTGGTTGTCAAGATTTAGATGAAACTTTAATTGATATAGTTTCAATTTTTGGAGATGCCTCTCTTATAGAGGATTTATTAGGGTGTCAAGAACTAATTCCCACATTAGAATCGGGTATCCTTTCAGCTTTTCTTCCATTTGATATTCCCTTAGATTGTAATACTGATTTAACTCCATTTGGGTACCTTGATGTAAACCTATCTGATGTTTGTCAATGTTCATGTGAGCCCTTTTTAAACATTATATATATTAACAACATCCAGCCCAAATTGATTAAAAAAATAGACATTCTTGGTAAAGATAATATCACTAAAGGTCTACACTTTGAGCTTTATAATGATGGTACCGTTTTAAAAAAGTATAACATTTTTGAATAGTTAAAATATGGAAATAGTTATGATTAAAAAAAAAGGGTGTATGCCCTGCAAAGAGTTTGAGCCAACTGTAAAAAAAATTGCTCAAAATTATTCTTTAGGTTTTAGAACAATCATGGGAGAGGGAATGCCCAAAAAATTACAACCACCTTATTATCCATTTTTTTATTTATATGAAAATAATGCAGTTTTAGAAAGTTGGGGGGGGACAAGTGAAAAAAAAATTCTATCTGTTTTAAAGAGAAAGCTTTGATAAATAAATTATTTTTCGTTTAGTGTATATTATTTGATAATTAAAGTCTATTAATATGGAAAATGAATTTTTTAAAAATTGGTCAAAAAGAGTATTTAATCAAATGTCTAAATCTAGTCCGGAAATTAAGAAAGAAGAACTGAATCTAGATTTAATTTTAGATAAAATATCAGAAAATGGGATGGGGTCTTTAACACCAGAAGAGTTGCTGTTCTTAGATAGTCAGTCGAATTAAACTTTCTTCAAAATAAACCCAACGAAATAATTTTATCATTCACATTATCAATTAACAACATTATACTTCGTAAAAAATTAAGTAATGATAAACTGAGTAAGTAAGGAATTCTAGGTTGACACCTATTCTAACACTATCTTTTTTTCGGTCGAACCATCATCATATATTTCTATTAATGGTTGATTTTTAATGGTTGTGTTTTCTTGTCCTAGAATGTTGGTTGTTTTTATCAATTCCCTTTTTGATGATGGGGTTGGTAGTTCGATAGTTGATGTTACGTTTCCTTGTTCGTCTGTTTTTATTAAATAGACATCTGTGTCTCCTTCTTGTGTATATCCTGTAATTATATATCCTTCATCCAAAGTTTGTTGGACTGAATAACCTAGATCATTATTACTAGATTCACCAAATGTTTGTGACCATTCTTCATCTCCATTTTCATATGTTTTGATTAAATATACATCTCTGTTTTCATTTTCATCCGTTGTCATTCCAGTTATAATATATCCTCCATCCAAGGTTTGTTGGACTGAATAGCCTCCCTCTGGAAATATTCCACCAAATGTTTGTGACCATTCTTCATCCCCATTTACGTCTGTTTTGATTAGATATACATCATCATTTCCATTTCCAAAAGAAGTTGTGGTTCCTGTAATAATATACCCCCCATCAGTGGTTTGTTGAGTTGACCAACCAATGTCATCTTCTTCTCCTCCAAATGTTTGTGACCACTGTTCATCCCCATTTTGGTCTGTTTTGATTAGACAAACATCACGATTGTTAAGGTTCCCACAAAACCCTGTAATGATATATCCTCCATCTGTTGTTTGTTGAGCTTCCTCTCCATTCCCATATCCTTCAAAAGTTTGAGACCATTCTTCTTCTCCACTACCATTCGTCTTTATTAAATATATCTCCGAATCTTCCCATTCATTATTATCAAAAACACCTTTTGTAGTTCCACAAAGAATGTATCCCCCATCAGTGGTTTGTTGGACAGATCTACCAAAATCATGTATCCCCGAAAAACCATAATCCTGAGACCATTCTTCTTCTCCAATTCCATCTGTTTTAATTAAATAAAAATCAAAAGTATTGTCACCATCAAAAGTATATGTTTCTCCAAAAATGATGTATCCTCCGTCTGTTGTTTGTTGTACTGAGTAACCATTAAATCCCTCTTCATAGATTTGGAACCATTCTTCTTCTCCATCTTCATATGTTTTAATTAAATAAAAATCTGGATAACCCATTCCAAAATTATTTGAATATCCAAAAATGATATATCCTCCGTCTGTTGTTTGTTGAACAGATCTGCCAACATCAAGTTCGGTCCCTCCAAAGGTCTGTTCCCATCCTTGTCCAAGCCCAATCAATGGTAAAATGAATAATAGGATATATAGATTTTTCACTTTTTAATCCTACAAGTACTAATTCCTAAGATTCTATAAATGTAACATGTTCCGACTATTGAGTTGAATAATAACACCCCCCCTAACATCCCTAGAATCATAGAATAAGTTGTACACTCAAGAACAAATGGAGTGGGTAATAAAAATAGTGATATAATAAATCGGACTATTCTTTCTGATCTGTTTTGATTTTTTATAAATAATTTCATATTACAAATTTATGAATTTATTTAACTATCAATTAACCACATTACTCTTCGTAAAAACAGATGTTTTAAAAAATAATTAAATTAGTTTCATGGTTCTAATTTAAGAAAAAAATAATGGCACAAAACTACTCAACCGTAACAGATTTGGCTAAATTTCTTGGTTGATCTACATTACATCCTCTAAAGGATGCTATATAATATGAAAAAAGCTGTAAAGGTATAGTATTAATTAATGGACTTAAATAATAATTAGTTTTTGGAACCTCAATAACGTGGTCAGCTATTTTACTAATTTGATTATCTCCTTGAGAAACAATTGCAATTAACTTTCCATTTCTTGCTTTTATTTCTTGAGCATTTGAGAAAATTTTTTCATAATTTCTTTTATTTGTAGCTATAATAATTGTAGGCATATTTTCATCTATTAATGCTATTGGTCCATGTTTCATTTCTGCGGCAGGATAGCCCTCCGCATGGATATAAGAAATTTCTTTTAATTTTAAAGCCCCTTCTAATGCTACAGGGAAACTTAATCCACGCCCCAAATAAAGTGCGTTTCTAGAATTTTTATATTTTCTGGCTATTTGCTTTATCTTATTATTGCAATTAGATAGAGTATATTGCATTTTTTCATGGATTGACAATAATGCATCCGTAATTTCTTTAAAGTCATTTTTTGAAATCTGTTTTCTTAATTTAGCTATAGCTAATGCTATTAAAATTGACACTGAAACTTGCGCTGTAAATGCTTTTGTTGACGCAACTCCTATTTCTGGTCCCGCATGAGTAAATGTGCCCACATTAACCAACCTTGAAATTGATGATCCAACTACATTACAAATCCCATATAATAAAGCTCCATTTTCTTTTGCTAATTTCAATGCTGAAATTGTATCCGCCGTTTCACCTGATTGTGAAAAAGCGATTACGATATCGTTTTTATAAATAATTGGATTTCTATAACGGAATTCTGAAGCATACTCTACTTCCACTGGTAATTTAGCTAAACCCTCAATTATATATTCTGCAACTAATCCGGCAATCCAAGAAGTCCCACACGCAACAATAACAATTCGTTTAGCTCTCTTAAACGTGTCAACACTTTCATTAAATCCTCTCAACTTTATGATTTGACTTTTTTTAATAATCCTTCCCCTTAAAGTGTCTACAATGGATTTCGGTTGCTCATAAATTTCTTTTAACATAAATGTTTCAAAACCACCTTTTTCTATTTCCTCCAACTCCATTGTTAACTTATTGATGGTTGGTGATTTAATTTTTTTATCAAATGTTAAAATAGATAACTTGTTTTTTGATATCTCTGCAACTTCATCATCGTCTAGATAAATAGCTTTTTTTGTATATTTTAAAAAAGGGGAAGGATCAGATGCGATGTAATGTTCTTCCTGACCCACTCCTATAACTAAAGGGCTACCTTTTTTTGCTAAAACCAAATTACTAGAGTCGTTTGAACTCATTACTGCAATTGAGTAGGCACCAATCACCTGAGTTAAAGCTTGTTGCACAGCCTCAATTAAAGATACCTTAAGATCAATTTGCACATATTCTATTAAATTAACCAAAACCTCTGTGTCTGTTTCTGATTTAAATTTATACCCTCTTTGGATTAAACCTTCTTTAATTGAATCATAATTTTCTATAATCCCATTATGTACAATTGAAATTTTTTTATTCATGGAAATATGAGGATGTGCATTTTTATCACTCGGTTTTCCATGAGTAGCCCACCTAGTGTGCCCCATTACAATATTCCCAAACGAATTCTTTGAAATTAATGCTTCCAAATCACTGACCTTACCTTTCTTTTTTTTTATGCGAAGTGTTCCTGATTTATGATAACAGATTCCGGAAGAATCATATCCTCTATATTCTAATCTCTTTAATCCTTCTATAACTATTGGAATTCCATTTTTTTCCCCGATGTAACCAACTATACCACACATTTATTTTAAATTATTTAATGATATGAAGTTCTAAATTCATACCATTATCAGGACCATTATCTATTATTAAGCGCTCTGCATTTGAGTTTTTTCCACCTATGTAAAGTCTTAAAGCGCTATTATGATTATTTGAAATTATTTTCTGAACATGAGACGTGATAGTAAAATTATATTCTTCGGTCACTGAGTTAAACGCCCCCCCTGTAATGGCTTGAATTGCAACATCCGAGCTGTCCTTATACTCAGTTAATACTAAATAAGAAGGTGCGGGAAATATATCATATTGATCATCTTTGTATATCGGAAGATTTAATGTGGCTTTGCTTATTACCCAATCAGAATATAATTGATTAGATAGAAAACTAAGATCTAGCTCCATAGCGACACCCCCCATGGATTGTAAAAAAACCAGCGAATCTAATGTGTTATTTTCTAAATAATTTATTACTTCTGAGTTTGCATATTCATGTAAAAAATAATTATGAGTATTTGCCTCACCACCAACAGGAAACTCAATAACAGCTTGAGTGTCATCATTTTTATTATATGTCATTCTTAAAAAACACTCCGGACTATTTGTGTCAAAATAAATTATAGATCCATTTGTTTGTTGGTCAACTTGTAAAAAAAGACCTTTAAAAAATTCCGTGAAATTATCATTATTTTCCAAGTCTACTGAATTAGCTTCAAGTATTTTTAACCCTAAATTACTTGCTGTCAAATCAAGAATTAATCTAGGTGATACAGTTACTCCATTCCACTGCACTGAGTCGTTTAACTCTCCAACTATAATCTCACTTTGAAATAAAGGGTTTTGGTCGTATTGAAAAGATTCTGTTACATCTGTTTGTAACGTGTCAATGACGGAAATATTTTGTGTTAATTCATAAACAGAAACACTTTGATTTTGTGCTGTATCTCCGTAAGCACCATAATAAGGTAAACTTAATTCCAATTTTATATTAGGATTTGTTTCTGAGGCTTCAAAATCTATATTGTTACTGGGAAGAAGCAATTGAATAAAAAAAGACGCATCACTTTGTCCAAAATATAAATCATTAAAAGATCCTAATAAATTATAAGAACCTGAGCCACTAATATTTGATTCTTGGAAATTTTGAACATTAAAAAGTGTGTCAAATTGATACACCTCAACTATAAATTCATCATCCTCTATCAAATCTAAACCTAAAATATCATCTTCATCTGGATTACAAGAAAATAAAAAAAAAGTAAATATAAGTACGGCAGTTAGTCTAAACATAATTATACAACTTCTGTTGCGCATAAATTATTATATACTTCCAAAATTTTTTCAAAAGATTGCTCTTCTATAGACTCTATTCCTGTTTTTTTAATAAAATTAAAAACATCCTTATTATTAAATAATTTTGTTCTATGAACAAAATCCGAATATTGAATTGCTATTTTATGTAAACTCTTAGCATTAGGCGTGCTAATTAATGATAAATAGGTCTTGTTTATTTCATCAAACAGTATCTTATTTTTTAATTTTTTGTTTAGTGACCCAACAAATGAATCTTTATACAACGAATAAACCACTTTTGTTTGTTCAAAAACGTTAGCATCCTTGTACTTTTCTTTTAAATACATAGGAACTAAAGAGGTCATCCAGCCATTGCAGTGAATAATGTCCGGAGCCCACCTAAGCATAATTAAAGTTTCTAAAACCCCTTGGCAAAAAAACATCATTCTTTCATCATTATCTTCAAAAATATTATTTTTTGAATCTTTTAAAGTTTCTTTTCTCTTAAAGTATTCATCATTGTCTATAAAATAGACTTGTAATTTTGCTTTTTGAACAGACCCCACCTTTATAATCAAGGGTTGATCAATATCATTAATAACCAGATTGATACCCGAAAGTCTTATAACTTCATGAAGCTGGTGTCTTCTCTGATTAATACATCCATACCTTGGAATAAAAACCCTAACTTCATAATCTTTATGATTTTGCACAAACGTTGCTAATTCTAATACTTTTTCAGCAATTTCTGTTCCATTTAAAAAAGGTGAAAGTTCTTGGGCTATATATAAAATTCTCTTTTTCATTGTCTTACAGCAATTATTGTAACTGCAAAGTTAAGTTTTTTTACTCATTTTTTCAAGATTTATGAGTAGCTTTATGTCATGTCTTTTTTTTTAAGTAAAAACCATATTATTTGATTTTTATTTCATGAAACAAATTAATGCCGTAAATGATCTGCTAAGTTTTATTCAACTAATTAAACAGCAAAATAAAACTATTGGAATAGTGCCAACCATGGGCTCTTTACATTCTGGTCATGATTCATTAATAAAAAGATGTAAAAAAGAAAATAATATTACTATTGTTAGTGTTTATGTAAACCCAAATCAATTCAATAATAAAAATGATTTTTTAAACTATCCTAGGACTTTAGATGCGGATATTAATAGACTTAAAACGTTGAATTGCGATATTTTATTTTCCCCTTCCGATAAAGAAATCTCAAAAATATTAAATCCAAACTTTAAATTAAAATTAGGTAACCTTAATAAATATTTGGAAGCTGACAACAGACCGGGTCATTTTGAGGGAGTAATAAATATTGTAGCAAAACTATTTGAAATAACCTCACCTAATAAAGCATATTTCGGAGAAAAAGATTTACAACAACTATTAATTATTAAACAACTATGTCTTCAAAAATTTAAGAATATTCAAGTCATTAGTTGCGCTACTGTAAGAAATGCTGGTGGTTTAGCAAAAAGTTCACGAAATAAACATTTAACTGAAAAGGAATTAATTATTGCTAGGTCTATTTATAAGGTTCTCAATGAAGTAAAAAAAAATAAATTAGACTGGAGTGTTAAAAAAGCTAAAGATTATGTGAGAAAATATTTAAATAATTTATCTATAAATTTGGATTATTTTGAAATAATTGAAATAGAAAAATTTAGTTTTACACAAGAAATAAATACTAATTGTAATTATTATGCGATGATTGCAGTAACAATTAGAGAAACAAGATTAATTGACAATTTAAAACTATAATGTTATGATGATAGAATTAGTAAAGTCTAAAATACATCGTGTGACTGTCACTAGTGCTAATTTAGATTATATGGGCAGTGTTTCCATTGACCCTATTCTTCTTGAAGCGGCTAATTTAATTCCTGGTGAAAAAGTACAAGTTTTAAGCACGCTAAATGGAGAAAGGATAGAAACGTATATAATTGAAGGGGCGAAAGGAAGTGGTGAGGTTATAATTAATGGACCTGCCGCTCTAAAAATAAAAACAGGTGCGATTGTTATTATTATAGGCTACATTCTAATAGATGTAAATAAAGCTAAAGATTATCAACCTAAAATTATTTTTCCAAATGAGCTTACAAATAAATTAGAATTTTGAAAAATTATAATAAAATACTTGATGTTTTACTGCCTGCCATTATTGGTATTGAACTTATTATTTTAGTTCTTGGGAATCAATCTATTAATGTTGTCTTTTTAGATCTAAAACAAATTTTATCAAATCCAATAAATTGGTTTTTTATTTTTTTATCCATGACAATTGGGTATATGGGCGAGGCTCTAAGAGGAATTCGTTGGAAATTGCTAATTAGTCCACTGGGATATAATGTGAAAACAATTGATTTGATTAATGCTTGTGCTGCAGGCTACATGTTTAATGCTGGCGTCCCAAGGTCTGGAGAAATTGCTAGATGCACCTTGCTAAGTAACGTTGCTAATACACCTATTTCATATTTATTTGGTCATGTTTTAATTGAGCGAGCTATTGATGTTTTAGTGCTCATTATTTGTATTATAACTTGTTTGGTATATAAATGGAGTGAGATTAATACATTGTTTACAAACAATGACCACTTTTCGTGGATACTATCCAACAATACATTATTAATTTTAGTAGTTGTATTCTTTCTGTTTTTTTTCTCTTATAATTTGCAAAAAAAATTGATACCTATTAGTGCTACTAAATGGCTTAAAAAACACTTGTTAAAAATTAAAACTGGGATCTACTCTATTTTTTCTGTAAAACAAAAAAAATTATTTATTATATATACTTTACTTATTTGGTTGTGTTATTTGTTAATGACTTTTGTTTGTTTCTGGTGCTTTGAAAGTATGCATGATTTTAATTTATTAGACGGATTAATTATCATGACAATCGGTGGTATTGGAATGGTTATTCCTACCCCTGGAGGAATGGGCTCTTACCATGGCGCGGTCTTCATTGGTTTGTGCATATTTTTAGGCCAAGATGGGGGTACCGCAACCACGTTTGGTTTTCTAGTACATACTGCGCAAACCATTATGATTATAGTAATGGGTTTTGTTGGATTAATTTTTTTGAATTTAAAAACTCCTTATTATTCTAAAACAAAATGAATGAATTTGAAAAAAAAATTATACAGAATCCTTCTGACTTACAAACTATTCTCAAAAAATGGAGAAAAGAAAAACAAATTATTGTTTTTACCAATGGTTGTTTTGATATTATACATTTAGGACACTTAAAGCTATTGAAAGAATCCAAAAAGTTAGGTGATAAATTAATTATTGGTTTAAATAGTGATGAATCTGTTAAAAATTTAAAGGGAAAAGGGAGGCCTATAAATAATAGTTATAACCGATCAATTATGTTAGCTACGCTTTCCTTTGTTGACTTAATTGTTTTTTTCTCTGAAAAAACCCCTCTAAAATTAATTAAAAAAATATCCCCCAATGTATTAACTAAAGGCGGAGATTATAATATAAATAGTATAGTGGGCGCCAAGAAGGTCTTAAGTTCTGGTGGTGATGTCAAAATAATTCCTTTAATTCCTAATTTATCTACCTCAGATTTAATCAAAAAATATAAATTGTGATTTTTAAAAAAGCCTAATCTAATAATTTCTTATTTTTTCGTATATTTATCAACGTTTTTACATATAACAATTAAGCATGAAAAATTATATATCACTAATTATTTTTTTATTTTTATTATCTACAGTTACTTTTTCACAAAATAAGACATGTGGAGCAGATATAATTCTTAATAAGAATTTAACTGAAAATCCGGAAAAAATTATTGTTAGAAATCAATTAGAGCTCCACACTAAAGAATTTATAAAAAACTATAAAAACTCAGCCAAAATGGGGCAACAATACATTATTCCTGTAGTGGTACATGTAATTCATGATTATGGAATAGAAAATATTAGTGAAGAACAAATTGCTAGGGCAATGGAAACCGTTAATGAAGATTGGAATGGTGAAAATAATGATATTGCTGAAGTAATTGATGATTTTTCAAATTTAGTAGCCGATTTTGGAGTTGAGTTCAGGTTGGCCACTAAAGATCCTGACGGGAATTGCACACATGGAATAACAAGAACAGCTTCACCCTTAACTGAGGGGAATGACGAGGCTGCTAGAAGCCTTATTTCATGGCCAGATGATCAGTATGTCAATGTTTATGTTATTAAAAGTATGTCCCCTGGATCCAGTGCTGCTGCATACGCTAATTATCCTGGCGCTGGCGATCCATATGATTTAATTGTTTCCCTACATACATATTTTGGCCATGGAGTTGGTACTGCGGGGGGGAGTAATTATGTAAGGCACACTTTGTCTCATGAATTTGGTCACTTTATGAATTTAGCACACCCATGGGGAAGTACAAACGAACCTGGTGTTCAAGAAAATTGTGGAACAGATGATGGTGTAGAAGACACTCCTAATACAATAGGGACCAATCAAACATGTAATGTCGATCAAGAAACTTGTGGAAGTTTAGATAATGTTCAGAATATTATGGATTATGCTAATTGCGCTCATATGTTTACTGAAGGTCAAAAACAAAGAGTGCATGCAGCATTAAATTCAATGGCCGGAAATAGAGAAAGTTTATGGCAGCCTGAAAACTTAATATTAACAGGAGTTGACGATGAACATTACAACTCCTCTGAAACATATGTGAATTGCGCTCCTATTCCTGATTTTAATACAACAACAAATACAGGGTGCCAAGGAACAGCTATTGAGTTTATGTCTCATACATATAACAGTGATGTAATTTATTATTCGTGGGACTTTGGGCCTGGGGCAAGCCCTCAATATTCATATGATGTTAATCCGGTAGTTCAATATATTGAAAAGGGTTCTCATGATGTAATTCTTAGGGTTTGTAATGGACCTCTAAATGATGAAAGTTCATACTGTAACGAAATAACTAGAGAAAACTATATCTACATATTAGATGACATTACTGTTTCTGATGAAGGAATAAAACAAGACTTTGCGCCATCTGAAAATGGCTCTTTTCCTGAAAATGACGGATGGTATATTGTTCCTCAAAATGATGAGCAAACTTGGGAAACAACATCTTCTGCTTCATGGAATGATGACACGTCTATTCGTATTAGAAGTAGATACTTTGGCTACGAATTAAAAAGCCATACTTTTACAACACCAGAATTAGACTTAAGTAATTTAAACTCTGCTCAAATTTATTTCAATTTAGCATATGCTTTAAAAAGTACTCAAACTGATTTTGAAGGAAACTTATATATTCAAGACCAATTAATTATATATACTTCTGACAACTGCGGAGAAACTTGGATGGCTAGAAAAACTTATAATACCGACGATTTAATAACCGTTTTTGATGAGTTTGGAAACCCACAAACTATATTTAATGATTTTGTCCCTAGTGGTAATCAAACAAATCCTGGTGATTGGTCACAAAAATCATTTAGCCTAAATAATGTTGCCGGTGATGAGGGCGTAATTATTAAATTTGAATTTACTGGAATCGGTATAACAGAAGACGGGATAAACGTTGGAGGAAATTGGTTATATATTGACAATCTAAGAGTAGGAGAAAATTTTGTGAACTTAAATGAGGAAAGAAGTTTTGGTTTTAATATTTTTCCAAATCCTTCTAATGGTTCTGCAAATATTGAAATTGGTTTAAATTCTGCCGAGAAAATATTTATCGAATTATATAATGTTCTAGGAAAAGTTATTGCGGTAAAAGAATTTAATTTACAAAAAGGGTTAAGTATCATTAAATTAGAAGAAATTCACACTAATATTCCGAACGGAAATTATTTAATCAATGTTATAACTAATAAAGAAAAGTTATCTAATAGTATAATTATAACAAAATAATAGAGATGTTCTCAAGATATATTTTCCTAGTTTTATTAGGGCTAGGATTATCTTTTTCTCAAGAAAAAATTTGTGGATCAACTGAAGCTATAAATAAATCTCTAGAAAACTTTCCGGAAAAAAAACAAGTTCTAGAAAATCTTAATGCATTCACTAAAGAGTTTATAGAGCAAAAAAAGTTATGTAGACAAAGTGATACTACATATATTATTCCCACCGTAGTTCACATTATTCATAATTATGGCCCCGAGCGTATTTCCAAAAACCAAGTTATGTCTTGTGTGCAAAGTATGAATGATGACTTCAGTGCTTTAAATAACGATATAGTTGGTGTAATTGATGATTTTAGTGATATTATTTCTGATATGGGAATAGAATTTCGTTTAGCTAAACTAGACCCAGAAGGAAACTGTACTGATGGAATAACATATCATCAATCTATTTTAACTTATGAGGGAGGGGAAAATGTCAAAGATGAGACATATTGGAATAATGATATGTATATGAATATTTGGGTGGTAGCAGATTTAGCAAGTGAAGGCACTGCTGCATATGCATATTACCCTGGTTCAGCGCCAGATAATCACGAAGGTATTATTTGTGATGATGATTATTTTGGAACAATTGGAACCGCAAGTAATAGTAATTGGTCAAGGCATACAATGCCCCACGAAGTAGGTCATTTTCTCAATTTAGCACATCCATGGGGAAGTTCTAATAGTCCCGGAGACGCTGACGAAGATGAAGATGGAACACCTGATAATTGTTTAATTGATGATGGCGTTGAAGACACCCCTCTAACATTTGGCGTTGAAAATTCTAATTGCCCTCTTACACAAAGTTCTTGCAATGACACTTTAGATAATGTTCAAAATATTATGGACTATTCAAACTGTGCATTAATGTTTACTAATGGTCAAAAAGACAGAGCACACGCAGCATTGAACTCTAATGCCGGTGGAAGAAATTTACTTTGGCAAGAAGATAATTTATGGAACACGGGGGTGCACAATGAATACAATGCTAGCCCATGTATTCCTACCCCTGACTTTAACTCTAATACACGGTCTGCCTGTAGTAATGTCACTATATTATTTGAAGAAATGTGCTACAATACTGATAATATTGATTCTTTTTATTGGGAATTTGGAAATGGCGCTAATCCTTCTCAATCCTTCGATGTTAACCCAATCGTTACATACAATATTCCTGGCTCGTATGATGTTAAATTAGTAGTAACCAATGAGTCCGGTTCTTCTGAGTTAATCAAAGAGAATTATATTACCATATTGGATAATGATGAAGCGCCATTTTTAGAACAATTTGAAGATGCTAATTTTCCAAATAATATAAACTCATCAAATTGGTATATTAAACCAACGGGAACTGAGCCCTCATGGAAAAGAACTGGCTACGCCTCTTCCGATGGAGTTGGATCTGTAAGAATTGGCAGTCAATACCTAACCGCAAATGATGTAATACACGAATTAATTAGCCCAGAACTTGATTTTTCAAGTCAAACAACTTCAACAGATGAGCCACTTTCACTATATTTTGATTTAGCATATACAAAAAGACTTCCATACACTATAGATGATGGAGTTAGTATTATTAATGACGCATTAAGTATATATGTGTCTAAAAATTGTGGGGAGACTTGGATAAAAAGAGCAGAATGGAATACAAATGAACTAAATACTACAGGTAATAATATTACATTTAATCCATATGTTCCATTATCTTCAGATTGGGAAGAAAGATCCGTAAATATTCAAACTGCAGCAGGAGAGCCAAGCGTAATTATTAAATTTGAATTTACCGGCAAAGGTCTTCTACAAGAAGAAGAGGCTTTTAATGTAGATAATGGTACAATTATTACAGATAATATTGGGGGTAATTGGTTATATATTGATAATTTACGTATCGGAAATGGTAATTGGGAGAATATAAACAATAGTTTAGAAAAAATTAATCTTAATGTTTTACCTCATCCTATTTCAAAAAACAATGGTTTTTTAAGATTTAATCTAACTGAAAATAATTTGATGAAAATTTCTATTATTGACCTGCGTGGTAAAATAGTCCTTGAAGATGAAAAACTCTTTTTTAAAGGAAATAACTCATATTCATTAAATAATTTTATTAGTCAAAATAATTCAGGTTTATACATTATTAAAGTATTTTCGAGTAATTTTATAGGTACAAAAACTATTATAGTAAATAAATAAGCATGAAAAAATTGATCTTATTTCTGATTTTATTTTCCACAATTGTTATAAATATTAACGCTCAAGTTAATACGTTACCATGCGCAACTCACATTATGACAAAAAAAGAATTTGATAAAAACCCTGAATTTTTTCTAAAAAATAAACAAAAGCTTGATTCTATCACTAATATATTTAACATTAATAAAAGATATGGTGAGTCAGAAAAAATCATTCCTGTTGTTTTTCATATTCTTCATGAAGGTAATCCAGTTGGTGTAAACGAAAATATTTCTAAAGATCAGGTTGAAGATGCAATTAGACTAATGAACGAAGATTTTCAAGGCACTAGTACAGATTTAAATAACGTTATAGGAGATTTTCAAAGTATCATAGGAAATCCAAATGTAACATATAAATTAGCTAAAATAGATCCAAATGGAAATTGTACTGAAGGAATTACACGAACATACTGGGAAGGAACAGGGTCAGCTAACGATGATGCAAAGCAAATTGTTTTTTGGGATGACTCTTCCTATTTAAATATTTGGGTTGTTAAAAGCATTGATGGTAATATTGGAGCCGCTGCTTATACATATTTACCATCTACTGGTGGGCCAAATTTTAGACACGGAATTATTGCAAATCATGAATATGTGGGCAGTATTGGAACGGGAAGTAATAGTAATTATGTAAGACATACTTTATCTCACGAATGTGGTCATTTTTTTAATTTAGAACACACCTGGGCAGAATGGGCAGATGTTGGATTAGCTTCAAATTGTAATGAAGATGATTTTGTAGCTGACACGCCAAATTGTATAGGTTCATACAGTTCTTGTAATCTATCCTCATCAACCTGCGGATCTTTGGATAATGTGCAAAACATAATGGATTATTCTAGTTGCACGGCAATGTTCACCCAAGGTCAGGTTGCCAGAATGCAAGCGGCTTTAAACTCTAGCGTTGGCGATAGAGTAGATCTTTGGCAAGAAAATAATCTTTGGGCAACAGGAACACATCCTAATTATCAAGAAGAAGAATGTTTGGCCACAGTAGATTTTTATATACCCAACGGAAGTTCCTGTATAAATAGTGAAGTGCAATTTATTAATAATTCATATAACAGTGGTGAAAATCCTACTTACTATTGGTCTTTTCCCGGAGGTGAGCCCTCAAACTCATATGATGAAAATCCAATTGTGACGTATAGTAGTTCTGGATCATTTAATGTGTCCTTAAGTGTTTCAAATGAAGCGGGCACGGCATACCAAACTATAAATAATTTTATTTCAGTATTTGATAGTAATCCTATTTTATCATCTATTACCGAAAGTTTTGAATCTAATGAATTCCCTATAACGTCTGACCCCTTAAGTGATTGGGAAATTTTAGAACAAATAACTGAAAACACGTGGAATAGAACTGAAACAGCGGCAAGTAATGGTATTGCTTCTATGAGAATTCGTAGTCGCTTTTTCTCGGGCGAAAATGAACATAACCTTTATTCTCCTTTTATAAATTTAAGTAATTATCAAACACCTGTTCGTCTATATTTTGACTATGCATATGCTAAGCGAAATAGTCAAAGTGATGACTTACTAAGAATACTTGTATCTGATGACTGTGGATTATCTTGGACAGAACGAAAAGATTTAACAACTGATGATTTAGTTACTAATGGGGGCTCTAATATATCGGGTGTTTTTCTTCCAAATAATAGTCAATGGGAAGAAGAGTATGTTAATTTAAACCCTTGGTCTGGCAGCCCAAGTGTGAAAATTAAATTTGAGTTTACAGGCGAAAATGGAAATTATTTATATCTTGATAATATTAGACTTGAACTAGAAGAAATTTCAATTAAGGAAGATGAAATTAATAATAAAATATTGTTAAAAAAAATTGATTTATTAGGAAGAAAAACAACAAAAAGTAGATTCTATATTGAAATATATAACGACGGAACAGTTAAAAAATACTATAAACTATGAGAAATTTAATTATTATAATCTTAGTGTTACCTTCCTTCATTTTTTCTCAAAATAAAAAAGAAGAAAAAAAAGCTACTAAATCTGCAATCATTTGGTTAGAACAAATTGATAATGGAAATTATTTAGCAAGTTGGGATAATGCCGGAAAATACTTTCAAAGCCAAATTCAACAAGACAGGTGGTCAGCGACATTAAACGCTAGTAGACTTCCTCTAGGAAAAACCCTAAACAGAAAAATTAATTCAATTAATTATACGACTGAACTTCCTGGTGTGCCAGACGGAAATTATTATATAATTTCTTTTGATGTTTCTTATAATAAAAAAAATAAAGCAACTGAGACAGCAACTCTATTAAAAGAAAAAGATGGGTTCTGGAAAGTTGTAGGGTACTTTATTAAATGATATGATTAATAAATTAAATTCCAAAATCATACAGTCTAGAAGGTCAACTTATCCTAGAGACTTTAATGGTAATAGAATTAAAGATAGTGTTATTAAAGAAATTTTAGAAAATGCTAATCATGCCCCAAGTCATCGAATGACGCAGCCTTGGTTTTTTAAAATTTTCTGCGACCACAAAAAAATATCTCTAGCAAATGCTATTATAAACACCAACCCTCATTCTAGTGAATCTTTCAAAAAAAAAATTTTTGAGAATTTTGAGCAAACAAGTCACCTAATTTGCATTTGCATGAAAAGACATAAAACAATAGTTCCTGAGTGGGAGGAAATAGCTGCAACATCTATGTCTGTTCAAAATATATGGTTAAGTATAGTCAATTCAGAAATTGGTGGATATTGGAGTACACCCAAGTATGCTGAAAATTTAAATGAATTCTTAAAATTAAGTACTGATGAAAGGTGCTTAGGCTTTTTTTATTTAGGTATTGTTAACTCATTCAGCATTAGAGATATTTCAAGAAACAATGTTAATGATAAAACTACTTGGTAATTAAAATTTATGATTAAAATTAGAAGAGGAAAAAAGTCTGACGCCCCAATTATACTAAATTTAATTAAAGAGTTAGCGCATTATGAAAATGCGTTGGACAAAGTTACTGTTTCTCTAGAAGATTTAGAAAAAGACGGTTTTAATAAAAATCCATTATTCTGGACCATCCTAGCGGAAATAAAATCTGAAGTTGTGGGGATGGCTTTTTATTACATACGCTATTCCACATGGGATGGTAAAATTTTTTATCTTGAAGATTTTGTTGTCAGCAAATCTTTTAGAAAGCTTGGAATAGGAACATTGCTTTTTGAAGAATGTGTTCGGGTAACAAAAAAAATAAATGCAAATGGAATGGCCTGGCAAGTTCTAAATTGGAACCAGCCCGCAATCAATTTTTATAAAAAATATAATGCTGAGTTAAAAAATGACTGGACTAATGGAAAGCTATATAAAAAACAAATTAATAAATTAATTATATAATGTTGTTTGAAAGTCAGTATAAAGAAATTGAACATGACTCATTGGGCTATTATGTAGAAAGGGGTAGTAAATTTATTGGATATTGTTTTATTGTTAAAACAAAAAAAGAAGTAAAAGAAAAACTAGAAATAATTAAAAAAAAAGAAAGCTCCGCTAACCATTATTGTTATGCCTATGTGTTAAATATAGACCAATCAGAATTTAAAGTGTCTGATGATGGAGAGCCGTCCTCTACAGCGGGCAAGCCTATTTTGAGTCAAATAAAATCCGCAGGTTTAACAAATATATTAATTGTAGTTGTCCGTTATTTTGGGGGGGTTAAATTAGGTATCCCTGGATTAATACGGTCATATAAAAATACAGCACTAAATACAATTAAGAAAACTAAAATTATTACAAAAGACATCCAAGAGGAGTATGATTTGTTTTTTAAGTTCTCTTCATTAAACGATGTTATGAAAAATATAAAAAAGTGGCAACTAACTATTTTAAAGAGTGAATTTAATTTAGATTGTAAAATAAAAATACTGGTGCCTCAAAAAAAGACTGATTTAGTTTTTGAGTATTTTAATGAAAATAAACACTTACATATTAAATATGTGAAATCAGTATAAAATATGGTGAAATTGTTTCGAATTATTAGCTTTTTAGAAGGCTCCTCTTATATATTATTATTATTTATTGCTGTTCCAATTAAATATATTTTGAAAAATAGTTTTTATGTAAAGCTTCTTGGAATGCCCCATGGTATTTTGTTTTTAATATATATATTCGCAGCTTTAATTCTCCACTATAAATTCAAATGGCACATTAAAAAATTGACTTTGATTCTTTTAGCATCAATTATTCCTTTTGGAACTTTTTATATTGACCACAAATACTTTAAATAAGTATTGAATTCTTATCTTTATCTTAAATGATGATTAAATTAAATAGCATGAAAAAAATATTACTTGTAACAACATTGCTTCTTGTGTCTTGTGGACAATCCGGACCTAGCGCTTGTGATTGCGCAAAAATGGCAAAGGATCGAATTGAAAGCAAAATGGAAACTTTAACCAAAACTACAGAGGAGCAAAATGAAATTGAGGCTGAATGGGAAAAAAAATTAACCCCTTGTAAAGAAGAAATTGAAAAAGATGGGGGGTTTGAAAAAAAAGTTCAAGATTGTTTGTTGAATTTATTTCAATCTGAAAATGAAAAAGAACTTGAAAAAAATCAATAAAGAAATCCAATAACATTAAATTTTTATCATGAAAAATATGCTACTAATACCTGTTTTTATTTTTTTGTTAGGCTCTTGTGCCGGTGATATGTCTGCATGCGACTGTGCTCAAATGACCGTTGATGCCATATCAGAAACTTTTAAAAACACAAATATATCTCAAGAAGAAGGCAAAAAACTTTATAAGCAAATGGAGGAAAGATTGGCTCCGTGTAATTCTAAAATTGAACTGGATGATATATTTAAAAAAGAATTTGAAAAATGCCTTAAAGAAAAAATGAATAACTAAATTATTCATTTAAAAACCCGCATAAAGGCTTGGAGAAATTCCAATAAAACATTTGTGGCACAGTTGTATTAATTCGGTAATTCTGCAATTTCCTTTCGAAAACCAGACCCGCCCTAGCTACTACAAACATACACGCCAATTTAAATAAGTGTTAATTTCTCAAGCGTTACCTTTATGCAGGCTTTATTTTAATATCTTTATTTTCTCTCTACCCAACCATCATCATAAATATACAATCTAATTTTTTGTTTACCATCTTCTTGTATACCTCTTCCTAAAATATCTGTTATTCTAACTAATTTTCTTTTTTGTTGGGCTTCATTTAAAGAGAGTCCGTCACAAGCATCACCAACATCATCAAAATTAAAATCTTCTTGAAAAGGATTATAATTCTCTGGGCAATTATCTAACTCATCACACACATTATCTAAATCTGTATCCAATAAGCAATCTCCATTACAATCATAAAATTCTTCTGGATAATCACATAAAAAACCTCCCAAATCTTCATTTGCTAATTCATCATAATTACATGCCATTTCATCTGCGCAACCATAAATAATATAATAGCAAGATCCATCATCATCTGTTGCAAGTGAATTAAAATTATCTGCTTCCGAATCTGTACAACCTGAAACCTCAAGCTCATCACAAACCCCATCTTCATCTAAATCGACTAAGCAATCATCATCACAGTCGTAATATTCCTCTGAATATTCACAAAGTCCACTAATTTCATTAGTCGCTTCTTCATTGTAATTACACGCTGTAATATCTGTACAGCCATATATTATGCAAGACCCATCATCACCCATTGCAGAAAGCTCATAATTTGCAGCTTCTGGATTTGTGCAACCACACTCTGTGGCAAAAAAAGATTGAAATGAATTGTAGGCCCACTGCATCGTCGCTACATTTTGTGTTTGTATACAACTTAGATTTGTAACTGTAATATTAAGTCCCAAAATAGTATTAATGTTTCCTAGATTCAAAAAACTAAGTAAGGGGTTCATTTCTACATTTAAAACTAAAACATCAGATAACACATAACCAAGGTCTAAAACGGTTAGAAGATTATAGGAAACGTCCAATACTTCTATATGTGGAAAGGCCTCTATTCCTGTAAGATCTTGAATATAAGACTCTGATAAATCTAACTCCTCAACCTCAATGTTATATGCAACTTGCCCATCAAGTACATTATCTAAACCTAGCTCAATCAGCTTGTTTTCGAAGTTAATATCTGGTACCAAAAGGGTTTGTGACAAATTTAAAACAGGTATTAACAAAATAAGTAGCAAATTTTTCATCTTAATAATTTTTTAACGGATTTGTGGTGTGTTTTTAACGATAATTTTGCGTTAGGGTAAATAACGTTAGGTTATTTTCTTTTTAGTCTATCACCACTAAAGTGTAAAGGTAATAAATCTTTAGCTTGTTTAAATTTTAAAATTTTTGTTTCATTGAATAACAAAACTTCTAGTGGTTCTTTCTGTTGCTCTTCACACTCCAATAAAACCTGCCTACACATTCCACAAGGAGCTATAGGGTTTTCTGTGTTAAACTGCTCTGATTTAGTAGTAATAGCGATTTTTTTAATTTTTAACTGAGGGTTATTTGCTTTAGTAGCAAATAAAGCCACTCGCTCCGCACAAATACCACAAGGAAAAGATGCATTTTCTTGATTATTTCCACAAACATAAGATCCATCTTCTAATAATACACTCGCTCCAACATCAAATTTAGAATATGGCGCATATGCTTTTTTTAATATCTCTTCTGCTTTATTTAATAACTCTAATTCTTCACTAGATAATAAATTTCTATCTAATATTTCATCAAAATTTATTTTTATTTCTGGCATAGGAATTTCATTACTTTATTACAACAACTGTAAATTGAATATAATAAAGTTTAAGAATATTATTGTGTTTGGCTGGGAATTACTGGGCTATCTTAACATTTACTGCATTTATGCCCTTTTGACCTTCTGCTAACTCAAACTCCACTATATCTCCTTTTGCTATCCTGTCTACACATCCTGTTGCATGTACGAAATGTTCTTTTTCAGAGCCATCTTCTTGGATAAATCCATATCGTTTGTCGTCATCAAAAAACTTTACTGTTCCTTTTTTCATTGTAAGTATTAGTATTTATATTATAACCCAAAGATACATAATTATTACGTGTTTTGTTATAAATTTATAATGTAATTATAATTAAATATGCAAGACACAAAAAAAGAACTAGGCCCTCTTCACTGCCTTTATTTTATATATTATTCATTTACTAAAAATACCGATGAAAACCACAATAATTCACAAATACACAAAATTATTACATATCTCAATGAGTGGACAAAAGATGTAAAAACTAGTGAGGCTATTATTTCAGAAACAATGGATTGGATTCAAGAAACGAAATTATCTCAACATGAAAGTTTAAACACAATGGTTTCCATGGTAGATTACTTAAATAAAGAAAGCACTTTTTCATTAATTCAAAAAGAATTTATACTTCTTAATATTAGAGAAATTGCAAGAAGTGATGGTGGTTTTTCTGAAATTGAAAAAAAATACCATGACCTTTTATCCTTCCATTTTGGTTTAAGCTTAAGGGTCTCAGCGTGCTCTAAGCAAGAAATTAAAGAAGCTGCTCAAAAAGTAGAAAGAAAGAAAATTGGATTTAAAATAAGTAGAAATTAAACATATAAAATTTTTATAAAAAATATTTTCAATTATACAGGTTGTCTAAAATTTTTTTTGCTAAATGAAAATCTTTTGCTAAAACTAATATTGTTCTTTCATTGCTATTACAAAAAGGATCTACCCAGCCAGCATTTAAATTAGAATTATATAAATCTTGTATTTTTAGCCTTACTCCGTTAGTTCTTAATAATGATTCTACTTTATATAATTCGAAAAAACCAACAGTTACTAGAAATTTATAATCCATAATTATGGAGCTAATAGTGTATGATTTATAATCATTAAGCCACCAGAAGTCATAAAACTTAGCTGAAACGTATATAATTCACCTGAAATTAAAGAGGGGCCGCCAGCAGGTAATAAATTAGTTATAGTTTCAGCATTTTGAGGCGTATAACTTTCTCCTATTTGAGCGCCTAGTTGATCAAATACCTTTTGATAAATTCCTAATTGTATGTAGTAACTCAAAATTACTGGGTCTAAAATTTCTAACTCCAATTGATTAGTAAAAACTGAATTAAAATTTAAACTATACTGAGTTGATTCTAATATTGTAGATGGGCTGGGTATATCAATAGGTATTGGTGGTTGAATATCACCATTTGAAAAAGTTACAATTAATTCACCATTTACTATTTCCACTTGTTGTATAGAGATTCCGTCTATACCATCAGCTCCCGAGGGGCCCTCTGGACCCTCAATTCCTATACCAACGGGCCCTTGAGGGCCTTGCGGGCCAGGATTTCCTTGAGGGCCTTGTAAACCTTGTGCTCCAACAGGGCCCTGTGCGCCCTGTTCACCTTGAGGGCCAGGGTTTCCTGGATTCGCACTTGTTTCAGCAAATAATGCATATGGGACACTTTTTAACTGAGTGCTTCCCATTAATAAATAATTATTACCTGCATTAATATCTACTGAAACTTCTAGAAAATAAAAATGATTTCCCCAATCAATATTTTCAAATGATCCGCTATAATTAACGCCACCCCCAATCTCTAAACTAACCAAACCAATTGGTGATGTGCTAACAAAATGTTCTTCTGAATAAATAACTGCCCCAACACTAGAATCCTCTAAAATCCTAATTAAAACACTAACATCTCTATCTGGCATAATTCCCCAGTTTACATCTCTTATAACTGTTTGATAAGAAAATGTATGCGGCGCCTGTGATACACATATTGTTGAAAACATGAATGCGCCTAATAAAATTAAATATGTTTTTTTCATCTGCTTATTATTTTAATTTTTGAATTTTAAATATATCTTTTTGTTGTTCGCCTATTACCTCTAAAACATAAGATCCTAAATTTAAAATATTTGTTTTTATTTGATGTTTTTTTGTGTTGGTTGAAACTAGTTCTGAATAAATTATCTTTCCTGATAAATCCAAAATCTGGACCTGAACATACTGCCCCTCAAACCCAAGTAGTTCCAAATTTAAAATATCCACAGTTGGATTTGGATACACACTAATCTTGGTATACAAATCTTCATCAAGTGAGATAATACCCAAATTAGGTTGATGAAAACCTTGTGTTAACATGAAATTTTCAGAAAAAATTGTCTCTATGGCAATTTCCCCTAAAGTAAAATCTGATTTTAAACTCACCATAGAATAACCCTGCAAAGAGCCACCACAACCAGTAACAACACGCGGATCTATATTGATGCCTTCTTGAGAAGAACCCAAGAAAATAATACTAATAAAAAATATACATATATAGTTTTTCATATGTGTTTTGTTGTTAAATCAAGCAACCAACAGCTTCTGTTTCAAAGTATTCTACATTATTTCCTTCAAGAAGTTGTTCTAATACATTATAAAGATAGTTATTCTCTGCGGGACTCCACTGCCCAAGACTAGTGTAACTATCATCGATCATTCCTTTATAAACTAATTCACCGTTAAATATTATAAAAACCTCTGAATAAACAGTTGCTCCTAGCAAAGATACCATTTCTCCTGTATTATCATCTATACAACTAAACGGAATAGAGTATTTTTGTGTAAAATTATAAATAGACTCTTGAGTTGATAATAAATTTGGGAAATATGCAGTAAACGCTACTGAGTCAGAAGCAAATTGATTATAAGAGTTTTTCAGTGGCAATGTCATATACTGCGCAACCGGACACGACTCGGATAAAAAAACACGAACCTCAATTAAAAACTCATTATTATGAGGGTCAGGTTCAAGATTTTTATCACATGAAAAAATTAAAAAAAACAATATTATTAAGTATGTGTGTTTCATTTATATGTTTTTTGAGCTAACGAGGAGATTTGAACTCCCGACCTCTTCCTTACCAAGGAAGCGCTCTGCCCCTGAGCTACGTCAGCATTAATTAATAGCACAAATTTAACTATATTGTTTAAATATCGTTATGAAGAAGTACAAGGATAAAAAAATTAAAAAATTAAAATCTGAAATATTCCGTGTTTTAATCGAATCTGGTAAGCCCCTAAATCATAAGCAAATTCAGAAAAAATTAACCGAAAATCTAAGAAAAAATAGTCAGCTACTAGAAATTCTTTACGATTTAGTTAAGCAAAAAAAAATACTTATTGACGGGGATTATAAATTTTATTGTAAGAAATCTGATTTTAGAAATAAAACAAGTGGTAATCTAGAATTTGGAGAAAACAAAAAAGTTTATTGTAGGTGTGAAAAAACCGGGAATTTAATTCTTATCCCAAAGCAAAATTTAAAAGACGCATTCATTAATGACTATGTGTTAATTAAAATAATGAAAAATAAAAAGGGCAAAATAATTGGTAAGGTTGACTTTGTTACTAAAAGATTTAAAGAGTTTTTTGTAGGAACTTATAGTAAAAAAAACAACACTGGATTTGTTTTACCTATTGATAAAAACATAAAAACCGACTTTTATATTCCCGATGACAAAAATCTTAATGCCAACCACAATGACCGGGTTATTGTTAGGTTGCTTGAGTGGCCAAAAGAAGCCAAATGTCCCTTTGGAGAAATTACGGAATTGTTAGGGGTTAGTGGCAACTTTGAAGCTGAGGTTGAGTCTATAATAAGAAAACATAATATTAAGCGTCATTTTAGTAAAGAAACACTGAATTATGTAACAAATTTAAATTCTGAAATTACCGAAAATGATATAAAAAACCGTAAAGATTTTAGAGAACATGTTTGTTTTACTATTGACCCAGAGGACGCGAAAGATTTTGACGATGCTATTTCATTAAAAAAAATAAACAAAAACATATTTGAATTAGGAATTCATATTGCAGATGTAAGTCATTATGTTAAAACAAATACATCAATTAACAAAGAAGCAATGGAGCGGGGATGTTCTGTTTATTTGGCTAACAAAGTTGTTCCCATGCTACCTGAAAAACTAGCTAATAAACTTTGTTCACTTAGGCCCCTTGAAGACAAGCTGTGCTTTTCAATTGTTTTTAATATAAATAATCGTGGTGAGGTAATTTCAAATTGGATTGGAAAAACAATTATTAAATCAAAAAAAAGATTCACATATGAGGAGGCGCAAAACACTCTAGATAATAAGCGCGGTTCATTCTATGGGGAGTTATCTACCCTTGACAACATAGCAAAAAAATTAAGAAAAAAAAGAATACAAATGGGCTCGGTAATTTTAGAAAAAAAAGAAATTCGTATAAAGTTTGAAAATGAAAAACCAATAAAACCATACTTTAAAAACACAATTTCAACAAACAAACTAGTTGAAGAGTTTATGCTTTTGGCAAATCAATTTGTTTGTGAGTACTTTACCAAAAAGACAGGGGGGGTGTATAGAGTACACGATCAGCCTGACTTAGAAAAATTGAATTCACTTAGCTCTTTTCTTAAAACAATTAATGTCAACTTTAATCCTAGTCACAAAAAAACAGCTCAAACAATTAATGAGTTGTTGATAAAAGTTAATGAAACTGAAAACAAACACCTAATCAATCAACTAGTTCTCAACTCCATGGCAAAAGCGCAATACACTACAAAAAATATTGGTCACTTTGGGTTAGGATTTGAAAAATACAGCCACTTTACCTCTCCTATTAGAAGGTACCCTGACGTACTTGTGCACAGAATATTAAATGATGTTATTTTAAATCAACATAAAGCAGGAGAAGATTTAGAAACAATCTGTGTTAATGCATCAAAAAAAGAAAGATTTGCTATTAAGGCGGAAAGAGAATATTTGAAATTTATACTATTGTGGCTAGTGAAAGATGAGGTTGGGCAAATCAAAAAAGCTACAATTACATCAATAAAAGAGTGGGGCATTTATGCTGAATTGCATGATCATCTATGTGAAGGAATGATCTCTATATCATCCCTTAAGTCCCTAGGTAATTTTTATTTTTGTCAAAATAGAAACTTAATGATTAATAAAATTGACGGACAGGCCTTATCTTTAGGTGACGAACTTAATGTTAAGATTTCAAAAATTAATTTACAAAGAGGCGAGTTAGACTTAATCATGATTTAAATATGTTATATATAGTTTTTTATATATGTTTGTCTTTTTTCTGCATCTCTTGCGCGACGGTGATTTCGCCTAGCGGGGGAGAGAAGGACTTTACGCCACCAGTAATATTAAGTGTTTTTCCAAAAAACGCATCGATTAATTTTAAAAGCCCTGAAGTCAGAATAACTTTTGACGAATACGTGAGAATTAACGACAGGTCACAAATTAATTTTTTTCCCGAGATCAAACCCAATCCCAACATTAGTACAAAAGGCAAGTCTATCTTTATTAAATTAGACTCTGAACTAAAAAATAACACTACTTATATAATTGATTTTAACAATTCAATTGTTGACCTTAATGAATCAAATCCATTAAAAGATTACCAATATGTGTTTTCAACGGGCAATGACATTGATTCTTGTGCTTTAAGTGGTTTTGTTTATGACTTAAAATCAAATACTAAAATTAAAAATGCGATTGTTGGTCTTTTTAAAAGTAGCGCACTTGAACACTATGACTCTTTGATCACATCAACCAATCCTTATTATTATACTTTTAGTGATGATGATGGGAGGTACTCCTTTTCCAATCTAAAAGCAGGCGATTATATTTTATATAGCTTTAGAGATCTAAATTTAAGCAAACGATATGAGAAACCTGAATCTGTATCAATGCCTTCAAAAATTAAAATTGATACTTCCCACAACTTTAATCTATCTTTATTTATTGAAAAAAATCAATTCAAACTAGACACATTAGATTGCTTTAACATGGAAAACAAAAAAGAGCCCACGGGTATTGTAAATCTACATTTTAACCAAGAATTTTACGAAACAGGAGAATATATTGGAGAGATTTTATCGGGAGATACAACACTAATATGTTTTAATATAAACTCAAAAATTAAAAAAATCAACAATATTAACGTTGGGGAATATACTTTAAGGTTATTTAAAGATATAAATCAAAACAATTTGTGGGACGCAGGTAATATAAAGCAACTATACCCCCCTGAGCCATTAAAATTCTTTGAAGAAAGCTTTAATGTAAAAAAAGACTGGGAAATCGATGTAATATTAGAATAAATATATAAAAAACTATATGTATTTATTTTTTAACGCTTGCTAATAAGTATTCTCTGTTCATTCTGGCAATATTTTTTACAGAAATGCCCTTAGGGCACTGAGCCTCACATGCCCCTGTATTGGTACACGCACCAAAACCCTCTAGGTCCATTTGATTTACCATATTTAAAACCCTACTTTCTCTTTCTACCTGTCCCTGAGGAAGCAAAGAAAATTGCGAAACTTTAGCTGATGTAAAAAGCATCGCTGAGGAATTTTTACATGAGGCCACACAGGCCCCACAACCAATACAAGTAGCGGCATTAAAAGCCTCGTCCGCATTATGTTTGGGTATTGGTATTGTGTTAGCGTCTTGTGTGTTTCCAGATGTGTTTACTGAAATATACGCACCAGCTTGTTGTATTCTGTCAAATGAAGACCTATCTACAATTAAGTCCTTAATTACAGGAAAAGCCTTTGCTCTAAATGGCTCAACATATACCGTTTCTCCATCTTTGAACTTTCTCATATGTAATTGGCATGTCGTGGTGCCCCTTTCCGGACCATGTGCAACACCATTAATAAATAAAGAACACGATCCACATATCCCTTCTCTACAATCATGATCAAAGGCAACAGGCTCCTGCCCTTCATTTAAAAGCTTGTTGTTTAAAAAATCTAACATCTCTAAAAAAGACATGTCCTCCTCAACACCATCAAGTTCATAATCATGAACTTTTCCTTTAGAATCCTTGTTTTTTTGTCTCCATATTTTTAAATTAAGTTTCATATCTTTTTGCTATTTATAACTTCTTGATTTTAATTCAACAGAGTCGAATATTAACTTTTCCTTATGTAGCATAGGATTAGACTCACTGCCTTTAAATTCCCACGCAGAAACAAAATTAAAATTCTCATCATCACGCAGAGCTTCCCCTTCTTTAGTTTGATGTTCTTCTCTAAAATGGCCACCACAAGACTCCTCTCTTTCTAAAGCATCACGTGCAAAAAGCTCTCCTAATTCAATAAAGTCCGCAACCCTGCCTGCTTTTGCTAGCTCTTCGTTATAATCGTACAATTCACCTGGCACAAAAACATTTTTATAAAAATCTTTTTTTAATTTTTTTATTTCTAAAATTGCATCTTTTAACTCCAATTTGTTTCTAGACATCCCGCACTTATCCCACATTATTCTGCCTAACTTTTTATGAAAATAGTCAACTGGTTTTGAGCCCTTATTATCAATAAAAAAAGACAACTTTCTTAATGCTTCTTTTTCCGCTATTTCAAACTCTTTTGTATCAATACTTATTTTTCCAGTTCTTATATCAGACGACAAATAATCTCCAATTGTATAAGGAAGAACAAAGTATCCATCTGCCAACCCTTGCATTAAAGCAGAGGCACCTAATCTATTAGCTCCATGATCCGAAAAATTAGCTTCTCCGATTGCATAACAACCTGGAACTGTAGTCATTAAATTATAATCAACCCAAACTCCCCCCATAGTGTAATGAACAGCTGGATATATCATCATGGGTGTTTCATATGGGTTTTCATCCGTTATTTTTTCATACATTTCAAATAAATTGCCATATTTTTGTTTGATTATTTCTTTACCTAATTTTTCTACAAGGCTATTATTTTTTACATCCAAACCCTTAGAATACGCCTGTTCTTTACCATATCTTAAAATAGCAGACTGAAAATCTAAGTACACAGCCTCTCCTGTTTTATTTACGCCGTAGCCAGCATCACACCTTTCTTTAGCTGCTCTTGATGCAACATCACGAGGAACAAGGTTTCCAAATGCTGGATACCTTCTTTCAAGATAATAGTCTCTATCAGACTCGTCAATATCTGTTGGTTTTAGTTTTTTTTCTAATATTTTCTTTACATCTTCTTTTTTCTTTGGAACCCAAATTCTCCCATCATTTCTCAATGATTCTGACATTAAAGTTAATTTAGATTGATTTTCTCCGGAAACCGGAATACACGTTGGGTGTATTTGAGTAAAACATGGATTAGCAAAATACGCTCCTTTCTTGTGTATTTTCCATGCCGCTGTAACATTACTACCCATAGCATTTGTAGATAAGAAAAAAACATTACCATAGCCCCCACTAGCAATTACAACAGCATGAGCTGAATGCCTTTCCAACTTACCCGTTATTAGATTACGAGCAATTATTCCCCTGGCCTTACCACCAACTATCACAAGTTCTAACATTTCATGGCGAGCATACATTTTTATTTTACCTCTATTAACTTGTCTGTTCATGGCTGAATAAGCACCAAGCAATAACTGTTGACCTGTTTGTCCTTTGGCATAAAAAGTACGCGAAACTAACACGCCACCAAATGACCTATTATCCAATAACCCACCATAATCTCTAGCAAACGGAACACCTTGAGCAACGCACTGGTCAATAATGTTGGTCGAAACCTCTGCTAATCGATGAACATTCGCCTCTCTAGATCTATAATCTCCACCCTTAACAGTATCATAAAAAAGTCTATATACTGAATCGCCATCTCCTTGATAATTTTTAGCAGCGTTTATACCTCCTTGTGCCGCAATTGAATGAGCTCTTCTGGAGGAATCTTGAAAACAAAAAGATTTAACATTATACCCCAACTCGGCCAATGTTGCTGAGGCGGAGGCTCCCGCCAAGCCAGTTCCAACAACTATTACATCGATTAACCTTTTGTTTGCGGGGCTTACTAAATTTATTTTTCTCTTATGGTTATTCCACTTATCTTCCATTTTTCCCTCAGGAACTCTACTTTCAAACGGAAATAAATTTTTTTTATGAGCGTCATTAGTTAAAGCTTTTCTTAGCAACTCTTTATTAATGTTTGCATCAACTTGTGCTATATCTTTATTAATGTTAAGAAACGAATTAATAGAATTCATCGATATTCTATGAACACCTCCCACTTTTGTAGATTCTATTTTACCTGAAGCAATATGGCGCCTTATAGTTTTTTTTGATACATTTAAAAACTCAGCTAACTCATTTATACTAAACATTTTTAACCCATTGTCCATTTTTGTCTATATTTAAGCCAAATATAGTGAAATTTGATTAGATACGCATTATTTTGTCCACTAATGTCCACTTATGTCTTTTTTTGTCTACCTTATCTCTTTTAGTGATTTATTGTGGTTATAAAATATTTGTCTATATTTAAGCCAAATATAGTGAAATTTGATTAGATACGCATTATTTTGTCCACTAATGTCCACTTATGTCTTTTTTTGTCTACCTTAGCTCTTTTAGTGATTTATTGTGGTTATAAAATAGTGAAAAGAGGCGATTATTATAAATCCAGCTGGAACTATAATTGCAAAAAATTTAGTTGCTATTTTAATTGGCCCCCTTGTAATCCCCATTGATTGTAGTGATGACGAAAACCCATGTGACAAATGAAGCCCCAATAAAACAAATGAAACGCAATACAAAAAAAGCTTAACAACTCCTCCTTTATAAAATTTTTCTTGTAATTCATGAAAATATCTATTTTCATCCAATGGGTTAAACTCTACATATTTATATACCATTTCAGGCACCCAAAAATCATAAAAATGCATAATCAAAAACGATAAAATAACTAGACCTGAAATTATCATGTTTCTTGACGCCCAGCTAGCACCACTCTTGCCAGAATACACAACATACGAAGTTTGTCGAGATCGTCGATTTAAAACCTCAAGGTACATCCCCATTATAAAATGAATCATGACTCCTAAAATTAGGATGGGCTGCAAAATAAATTGAACCACAGGGTTGTTACCCATAAAATGAGAAATGAAATTAAAAACCTTTCCGTTGTCTGGAATTAACGAGGTGAGGTTTATCACTAGATGTTGTGTTAAAAAAACAATTAAAAACACACCCGAAAGTGCCATTATTAATTTTCTCCCAATTGAAGAGTTAAACATAATTAGTACGTATTTACTTTACAAAAGTAGCACAGAATAGTAATAAAACAACAATTTTTCAATTAGTAATTTGATTTAATAAATACTTATCTTTAAAAAACAAAAACATAGACTATGCTAAACGACAAATTATTTAAAAAAAATAGACGGAAGTTTTCTGAAAAAATTAAACCTGGTGGCTTGGCTATTTTTCATTCAAACGACCAAATGCCCACCAATGCAGATGGGCTTATGCCATTTAGACAAAATAATGATTTGTTTTATTTAAGTGGCATTGACCAAGAGGATAGTTGTTTAGTTATTTTTCCTGACGCGAAAGATCAATTTTTAAAAGAAATTTTATTCATAAAAAAAACTAACGAAACTATTAAGGTTTGGGAGGGGCATAAACTAACTATAAAAGAGGCACAGAAAAAATCTGGAATAAAAACTGTTTTATGGCTTGATGATTATGATCGTGTTTTAAATGATTTGATGACCGAGGTTAATACTTTGTACTTAAGCACTAATGAACACCCAAGGGCAAAAGTTATAGTAGAAAGTAGAAACGTTAGGCTTGGTAATAAACTAAAATTCCTTTTCCCTAATATTAAAATTGACAAATCCGCCCCAATAATGCATCAAATAAGATCAATTAAAGAACCCGAAGAAATTGACATGATTAAGAGGGCTTGCGAGATTACCAAAAGAGGTTTTGATAGAATTTTACATTTTATCAAACCTAACATAAATGAATATAATATTCAGGCTGAATTAATTCATGAGTTCATCAATAATCAATCCAGGGGGTTTGCTTATGAGCCCATAATTGCTTCTGGAAAAAACGCATGTATTCTTCACTATACAGATAACAGCAGAGATCTGAAAAACGGTGATGTTGTTCTTATGGATTTTGGGGCGGAATACAATAATTATGCCTCTGACTTGACAAGGTGCGTTCCTGTAAATGGCAAATTTACAGCTAGGCAGAAAAAAGTTTACAGCTCTGTGTTAAAAATAATGCGAGGAGCTAAACAAATTTTAGGCCCTGGTGTTTTTTTACATGATTATGAAAAAGAGGTAGGCGGCTTGGTAGAAGAAGAGCTTGTGAACCTAAATCTCATATCAATAAAAGACATAAAAAGCCAGGGTAGTATCCCTGCCTATAAAAAATATTTTATGCACGGTACTTCACACCACCTTGGCTTAGATGTTCATGATGTTTCCGACGCCAACTCTCCTTTGAAAAAGGGCATGGTGCTAACCTGTGAACCTGGTATATATATACCAGAAGAAAACTTAGGTGTTCGACTGGAAAACGATATTCTTATTTCAGACAATGCGGTAATTGACCTAATGGATAATATATTAATTGATCCCGAAGAAATAGAAGAGGTTATGAACGGATGATTAGGTGTTTTTAAAATGATCCCAGCCCTGACTATTAATTGACACAACCCCCCCTTGTAGCTTTGTAATTGTTTGTTTATATTTAAAATCCGTTAACTTACCTATTATTGACAATCCGTCTGCTTGATTAATTAATTTTTTTTGTTGAGGGGGAATTGTAAATAGTAATTCATAATCCTCCCCACCATACAGGGCTGCTGCAATAGGGTCTATATTAAAATCAAGTGATGCGTTTTTAGTTTGTTGATGAATAGGTATTTTTGACTCCATTATATTGTATCCTAATCCAGAGGCTTTTGAAATGTGATTTAAGTCCGAACACAGTCCATCTGAAACATCAATCATAGATGTTGGTTTAATATTTTTTTCTTTTAAATAGTTAATAACTTCTCGCTTAGCCTCAGGCTTAACTTGTCTTTGAATTAAATACTTATACTCACCTAGCTTATGCTCTATTTCGTTTATTGCTAATTTAGGGATCTTGTGTTCTGTTAACACCTCTTTTTCTCTTTGCAAGATTTTTAATCCTAAAAAGGAAGAGCCAAGATCTCCTGAAACTACAATTAGATCTCCTTTTTTTGCACCATTTCTATAAAGAATTTGATTTTTTTTCTGGAAACCAACCACCGTTACATTAATCACCAAGCCCGCATAAGACCCGCTTATATCCCCCCCAACAACATTTACCTTGTAATTTTTGGCAGCCCTGTTAATTCCTTCATATAAAGACTCAATATCCTCAACACAATATTTACTAGAAATGCCCAAACTAATAGTAATTTGAGATGGCATAGCGTTCATAGCATATAAATCAGACAAATTAACAATAACAGACTTATATCCAATATGAGATAAAGACATGTATGTAGTATCAAAATGGATTCCTTCAAACAACACATCTGTGCTAATTAATATTTCTTGATCTTTTGGTGATTTAATTACAGCGCTGTCATCTCCAATGCCCTGAATTGTTTGGGGGTTGTTTTGTATTATTTTTTTTTGTAATCTTTCTATTAACCCAAACTCCCCTATACTCGAAATACTAGTACGCTTTTTTTCTTTCTTCATACACTACGAATTAATATAATTCTTTGTTAAAATTAATGAATTGTTTTTGTTTTTTCTTTGGTATATTTGATAAAAATTTAATACACAATCAATGTTTGAAATTACAGAAGTTGCAAAAAAAAAGCTTTTATCATTAATGAAAGATGATAATTTCGATCATACTTGTTATGTTAGAATTGGTGTTGAAACAGGTGGGTGCTCAGGATTATCATACAAATTAAATTTTGATGAAAAAAAACAAGAGTCTGACAAATTAGTTGAAAGTAATGGTATAAGTGTTGTAATTGATAAAAAAAGTTTTTTATACTTAGTTGGAACAAAATTAAATTATTTCGGCGGCTTAAACGGAAGGGGGTTTGTTTTTGAAAACCCTAATGCAAACAGAACCTGCGGATGCGGAGAAAGTTTTTCAATTTAAATTATACAAATGGCAACAGAAAAAAATAAAACCCTTAAAGAAATAACAAAAAACAAATACCAATACGGATTTGTAACAAAAATAGAATCTGAAAAATTTGAGCCTGGTTTAAATGAAAACACCATCAAATTAATATCTGCTAAAAGAAATGAGCCTTCATGGATGCTTGATTATAGAATGAAGGCTTATAGTGCACTTCAAAAAATGACACCCCCCAATTGGGCAAACCTAAAAATAAAACCTATTGATTTGCAAAAAATAATTTATTATTCGGCGCCAAAAAAACCTAAATACAACTCATTGGATGAAGTCGATCCAGAGTTATTAAAAACATTCAACAAACTTGGCATTTCTATAGATGAACAAAAAAAAATTGCGGGCGTAGCTATTGATGTTGTTGTGGATAGCGTGTCTGTTGCCACAACCTTCCAAGACACCTTAAAAAAACTTGGTATCATTTTTTGCTCTATGTCAGAAGCAATAGAAAACCATTCTGAATTAGTAAAAAAGCACCTGGGGTCAGTTGTTCCTTATACAGATAATTATTTTTCTGCTTTAAATGCAGCTGTTTTTACAGACGGTTCATTTTGTTTCATACCAAAAGGGGTGAGGTGTCCAATGGAGCTCTCTACCTACTTTCGCATCAATGAGGCGGGCACAGGACAGTTTGAGAGAACACTTATAGTGGCTGAAGAGGATAGCTACGTAAGCTATCTTGAGGGTTGTACCGCCCCCATGAGAGATGAAAATCAACTTCACGCTGCCGTTGTGGAGCTTGTTGCGATGAAAAGTTCTGAAATAAAATATTCCACAGTTCAAAACTGGTTTCCTGGAGATGAAAATGGAGTTGGGGGCGTCTATAACTTTGTAACTAAGCGTGGAATTTGTTTGGATAGTGCCAAAATTTCCTGGACCCAAATTGAAACAGGATCAGCCATCACATGGAAATACCCTTCTTGTGTTTTAAAAGGAAACAACTCTGTTGGTGAATTTTTTTCTGTTGCCGTAACAAATAATTTTCAACAAGCTGACACTGGAACCAAAATGATTCATTTAGGAAAAAACACAAAAAGCACCATCATAAGTAAAGGGGTTTGTGCTGGAAAAAGTAACGGGAGTTACAGGGGGTTAGTGAAAATTTCTAAATCTGCTGACAACGCCCGTAATTTTTCTCAATGTGACTCATTATTGTTAGGGCAAACCTGCGGGGCCCATACATTTCCATATATTGAATCAAGTAACAAAAGTTCAATTGTAGAACATGAGGCAACAACCTCTAAAATAAGTGACGATCAATTATTTTATTGTAAACAAAGGGGGATTCCGGAAGAAGAGGCAATTGGATTAATTGTAAATGGTTATTGTAAAGATGTATTAAAAAAACTCCCCATGGAGTTTGCCGTTGAGGCTCAAAAATTATTAGAAATTTCGCTAGAAGGAAGCGTTGGATAAATATAAACTTATGCTAAAAATAAAAAACTTACACGTTAGTACAGAAAGTAATATTTCAATCCTCAAGGGATTGAACCTGGAGATTAATAAGGGGGAGGTTCATGCAATAATGGGCCCCAATGGATCGGGTAAAAGTACACTTGCGTCTATTGTTGCGGGCGATCCAAAATATATGATAACCAGTGGCGAAATCACATTTAATGGGAAAAGTTTAACAGACCTTGAGCCTGAAGAAAGATCGTCCATGGGTTTATTTCTTTCTTTCCAATATCCAGTAGAAATACCTGGTATTTCATTAAACAACTTTATCAAAACCGCTTTAAATCAAAAACAAAAAGCTTTAAATGAAAAGCCTTTTTCGGCAAAGGAAATACTTGAGAAAATAAAAAAAAATGCGGAAATTTTAAAAATAGATTTAGATTTTATAAAAAGATCTGTGAATGTTGGGTTTTCAGGTGGTGAAAAAAAACGAGCCGAAATATTCCAAATGTTAATGCTTCAGCCCCAGCTTTCAATTTTAGATGAAACTGATTCAGGATTAGATATTGATGCATTGAAAATTGTTGCAAAGGGAGTTAATAGCTTGCGAAACAATAATTCTTCTTTTATAATAATCACTCATTATCAGCGCCTCTTAGACCATATTCAGCCGGATTTTGTACACGTATTAAATGAGGGGAAAATTATAAAATCTGGTGGTTCAGATATTGCCAAAATGCTTGAAGAAAAGGGATATGACTGGATATAAAAAAAATTTGGCGCCACAATTTAATGTTGAGAAAGAGTCTAGTTTTATTACGGACTTTCTTCCTAGTATTAAAAATGAAGACTGGAATTATACAAATATTAAAAAGTTTATACCCGATTCTATTGCAGTACAACCCTTTAATATAGGGACTAACGAAGAACAATTAAAAAAACTTATATCAAAAAAGGTTGATAAGTTGCCCGAAAAAAATTTGGTTTTTTTTATGGACGGTGTGTTTCAAGAAGAACTTTCTAAGTTGCCCACAGGCATAAAAATAAAAAAACTTACTAACTCAGAAAACAAACAGAATGCTTTATATCTAAATTGTTTAGGGAAGGGTTTTAATACAATAAACAACGATACGTATGAAGGGTTTTCTAGTTTTTTAAAAAACACAAAACTTGTTGAATTAAATGCACACCTAACCGACTCTCCTTACATGATAACTGTTACAGATGCATATAATTGTGACGGTCATTTAAAAATAATTCATGGATTCTCTAACCAAAATGCATTTTTTAATCAAAATCGGTTATTGTGTTTAATAGAGGAAAACACTAGGGTGTTAATTTATGAAGAAATAATAAACTTTGGAAAGGGGGACTCTGCGTTTAATATGGTTTCAGAGTTTGTCTGTTTAGAGGGTTCTTCACTAGATTTTTTTACCACACAAAATGATTTAACTAATTCATCTTTAATTAATAGTGTTTTTTGTGTTCAACAAAAAAATAGCTCAAGTAATTTTCATTTTTTTTCTAAAAAAGGAAAGTTGATTAGAAATAATATTCTGGTTGACCTGTTAGATACTCGAAGCAACTCTAATGTTTTAGGTACGTCGCTAATGGAATCCTCCGACCATCTTGATAATTTCATAATAATATCACATTTGGTTGAGGGCTGTAAAAGTAATCAGTTTTTTAAATCTGTTTACGACGAAAATTCTTCCGGTGCTTTTTGTGGAAAAATTTATGTCGAAAAGGGGGCTCAGCAAACTGAGGCGTTTCAACAAAATAATAACCTGATGATTTCTAAAAGTGCTAATGTGAACGCAAAGCCACAATTAGAAATATTTGCCGATGATGTTGTTTGTTCTCATGGTTGCACAATCGGGGCTATCGACGAAGACATGCTTTTTTATTTAAGGTCCCGTGGAATTAAAAAGAAAGAGGCTGTTCAATTACTAATTGGGGCTTTTTTAAACGAACTAATATCCAACATTGAAAATCCCGAGATTAAAAAAGAAGTTTCCGAATTGTTTTTAAATAATACAAATGTTTAATTTAAACCAAATAAGGCTTGACTTTCCAATTCTTAACAGCACAAGAAACAACCAGCCTTTAGTTTATTTTGATAACGCCGCCACAACACAAAAACCGAAAATTGTTATAGACACCATCTCTGATTTTTACTCTAATTATAATAGCAATATACAGCGGGGAATGTATTTTTTGGCTGATCGGGCCACTACTGAATTTGAAAAGTCAAGAAGGGTTGTTAGAAAATTTTTAAATGCCCAATTAAAAGAGGAAATAATTTTTACTAGTGGTACCACACAGTCAATTAACATGGTTGCTTTTGGTTTTTTAAACACTGTTTCTTCTGCTGGTGACGAAGTTTTAATTGGCGAAATGGAACACCACGCCAATATTGTGCCCTGGCAAGTGATTTGTGATAAATTAAAATTGAAAATTGTTACCATCAAATGTTGTGAAAACGGAAAAATTGACATTTGGGATTTAAAAAATAAAATGAATTCAAAAGTCAAGCTTTTAGCCGTTCAACAAACCTCCAATATTACAGGCCATGAAAATAACATTAAAGAAATTTGTAATTTAGCCCAAAAACAAAACATCAAAGTTTTTGTGGACGGGGCACAATCTGTTTCCCATAAGCCCATTAACTTACAAGATTTAAATTGTGACTTTTTTTCTTTTTCTGGACACAAATGCTTTGGTCCAACTGGGGTTGGTGTGTTATATGGTAAAAAAGAATTATTATTAAAAATGGAGCCCTTTATGTTTGGGGGCAACATGATTGATCTCGTTTCTTTTAGCAAAAGCACTTGGGGAAAATTACCCTATAAATTTGAAGCGGGAACAGTTAATATCGCGGGGGTAATTGGTTTGGGAGCCGCACTCAAATATATTTTATCTTTAGGGTTAAATAATATTCAGAAACAAGAAGATTTGTTAAAAGAAAAAATGTGGGAAGAGTTAGGGGCTGCCAAAAATGTTGTTATGGGGTTGACAAAAAAGCCGGACTCTCCTATATTTTCCTTTAATATAAAAAGCACTCACAGTTATGACGTGGGAAGCTTGTTGGATGAAATGAACATTTGTGTTCGCACGGGCCATCTTTGTGCACAACCCGCCATCAAATCCTTAGGTGTTTCTGGTTTTGTTAGAGCGTCTCTTTGCTTCTACAACACCGAAGAAGAGGTGTCTGTGTTTATCAGTGCATTAAAAAGAATCATGAAAATTGTTAATAATGGGAATTGAAAAAAACATATCTAAAATTGTTTCTGAATTTAGTTTTTTTGAATCTTGGGAAGAAAAATATGAGTATTTAATAGAGTTAGGTAAGTCAACTCCCCCACTAAATAAAGAATTAAAAAATGACTTAAATATAGTGCGTGGATGCCAAGCGCAAGTTTGGTTAATTTGTGAAATCAAAAATGGTAAGTTGTTTTTACAAGGTGACAGTGACGCTATAATTACAAGAGGGCTAGTTGGTTTACTAATATGTATTTTTAATAATTGTACGATTGAAGAAGTTGCAAGGTCAAATAATTTTTTTTTAGAAAAAATAGGACTTAGTAAACACCTATCAATAACACGATCAAATGGAATTAACGAAATGATAAAAAAAATTCGATTATATTGTTCTAATTATGAATAAAGAAATAGAAAACCTATCCAGTCTAATTATTAAAAAATTAGATGAAATATATGATCCTGAAATACCAGTAAGTATTTATGAGTTGGGATTAATTTACGATGTCAGAATCAGTAAAAAACAAGAGGTTAAAATTGTTATGACCCTAACCTCACCATCCTGCCCGGTGGCCGAGTCTTTACCCGAAGAGGTAAGGCAGGAGGTTGAAAAAATAGACGGTGTTAAGTCTGCAGAGGTTGAAATAACATTTGAGCCCCCTTGGAATAAAAGCATGATGTCAGAAGAGGCTAAATTAGAATTAGGTTTTTTATAATTACATGAAAGAAACTATAAGAAATAAGATTTCTGAGGCTGGGTTAATCACTGTTAACCTTTTAGATTATATGCCAGTCGAAAAAGCTGTAGGAATTGATTTAAAAAATTGGCTAATTGATGGTTTGGTAATTAAAGAGCTAGATTTTAAAAAAAAACTAGATGAACTTGGCCTTTCGGGGTTTGAGAATAAAAACGTTTATATTTATTGCTCTAAAGATGTTATTATTCCCGTTTGGGCTTTTCTTTTATTGCAAACAAAAATAAATAATGTCGCTAATTATGTTTTTTTTGGGAACAAAGAAGCGCTTAATTTAATTTTATTTGAAAAAAATTTAAACAAAACCCTATCTATTTCATCACTCAAGAAAAAGCGTGTTTTTATTAAAGGTTGTGGCGACCCCTCTTTGCCCCTAGGTGCCTTTTCTATAGTTTGTCACAAATTAATACCAGTAGTGAAAAGTTTATTTTATGGTGAAGCTTGCTCTAATGTTCCTTTAATAAAAAATATGTAAATTGTCCATCTTTTAAATTACTGTTTTCAATCAAATATTAAGAATTATGAAAAAATTTATCTTATGCTCTTTGTGCTTTTTACTATCCTTTTCAACTATTAAGGCTGATGAAGGAATGTGGTTACCGATACTTATCAACAAGCTTAAAAATGTTGATTTAGAAAAAATGGGGCTACAACTATCCGTTGATGAATTATATAGCGTTAATACCAGCTCTTTAAAAGACGCGATAGTTAGTTTTAGTGGTTATTGCACTGGTGAAATAATCTCTGACCAGGGTTTACTGTTAACCAACCATCATTGTGGTTATGGTGCCATACAAAGCCACAGTTCTGTTGAAAACGATTACTTAAAAAATGGTTTTTGGGCCAAGAATAAAGAAGAAGAATTAATAAGTCCAGATTTATTTGTGGACTTTTTAATAAAAATGGAAGATGTTACTAATTTGGTTTTAGCGGGAACAGATACCTCTTCCAACAAAAAAGCCAAAATTCAAGAAAACATTTCTAATATTACAAAAAACGGGACTGGAGACACTCATTATTGGTCAAGGGTTAAATCTTTTTATGGTGGAAATGAATATTATTTATTTGTCTATGAGAGGTTTGAAGATGTGCGTTTAGTAGGAACCCCACCAGAATCAATTGGCAAGTTTGGTGGTGACACAGATAATTGGATGTGGCCTCGTCATACTGGTGATTTTGCTTTATTCAGGGTTTATTCTGGGCCAGACGGCTTGCCGGCCAAATATAATGAGAAAAACATTCCATTAAAACCAAAACATCACCTACCTATTTCATTAAATGGTGTCAGTGAGGGAGATTTCTCTATGATATTTGGTTACCCGGGCTCTACTGACAGGTTCCTTTCTTCTTTTGGAATAAAACAAGCCTTAAGTTTATATAACCCAACTGTAGTAACAATAAGAACGGGGATTTTAGATGTACTTGATCGCCATATGACCGCTGATCCCGCTATTAAAATTAAATATGCATCCAAAAAAGCTAGTGTAGCTAACTACTGGAAATATTACCAAGGTCAATCCAAGCAACTAAAAGACCTGGGGGTTTTTGATCAAAAGGTTAAAATCGAAAATGATTTTCGAAAATTTGTTGATTTAAACAAGGGCAACCAAAATAAGTATGGGGCTGTTCTTGAGGATATGGAAAGTGCTTACAGCACTTTAGATGAATTTGTTCTTTCTACTGTGTGTGTTAATGAAGCTGCGTGGAGGGGGTCTGATGCAATGAGGTTTGCCAGAACTTCTACAAGGGGCTTATTGCGCGCTATTGAAAGTGGTAATCGAGACGATCTGATGGGTGCCGTAACACAAATGAAAAAAACCACCAAAGACTTCTTTAAAGACTTTGATCCAGTGGTAGACGCCGACTTATTTTTGAATGCCATGGAGTCTTATATTACAATCGCCCCAGAATCACAATTACCTGGTGTTATAAAAAACAATGAGGGTAATTTAAAAAAGTGGCGAGATGATATTTACAAGAAGTCTATTTTTACTTCTGAAGAAAAAATGAACAGATTTCTTAGCTCAACAATAAACATGAAAAAAAGAATAGAAAAAGACCCTATTTTTACAGCACAAAAATCAATTATTGGAAACTATGTAGATGATATAATGCCCAAATCTAGAAAGGCTCAATCCAAATTAGATGAAGCTAATAAATTATTTATCGCCGCCCTAATGCAAATGTATCCAGATAATGATTTTTATTCTGATGCTAACTTTACTATGCGAATGACTTATGGTTCCGTGGGTGGTTATTCTATGACAGATGGTCGTGTTTTTAATTTTAAAACTACCCTTGATGGTGTTATTAGAAAAATGAACAATAACGACCCCGAATTTATAGTTCCAAACAAATTAGTTGAATTATATAATAACAAGGATTATGGTGTTTATGAAGAAAACGGAACCGTGCCGGTATGTTTTATTTCCAATAATGATATAACTGGTGGAAACTCTGGGTCCCCTGTTATTAATGGCCAAGGACACCTAATTGGTTGTGCTTTTGATGGTAATTGGGAGGGGATGAGTGGAGATATTGCCTTTGACTCTAAATTAAACAGAACCATCTCAGTTGACGCCAAGTATATTCTTTTCATAATTGATAAGTTTGCGGGGGCTAGCCATTTAATTAATGAGATGACCTTAGTGAAGTCTAACCCAATAATAAAAAACAATAAAAAACAAAAATTTGTTAATAAGAAAAAAAACCTCAAATCAAAGAGTGATGTTAGTTTGACTTTTAATGAGGCTTTTTTTAATGCGTGGAAATTAGGTGAAAAAACATTCATGTGGAATGGTAATTTATATACCACAGAGAGAGCTGAGGACGGTGTGTTGATTGGCGATTAGTCGTGAAGCAATCTATTGTTATCCTCACAGAGGATAGATACGAAAACCCTAGGGGGAAAAGCTGGTACATAAATAATATTTTAAAAGAAGACGGCCTACTACTTTGTTCACTAAAAAAACTAGGTTTTAATGTTAGCCGGGTTAGTTGGTCTTCAAAAACATTCAATTGGGAGGAGGTTGATTACGCTATTTTTAGGACAACCTGGGATTACTTTGAAAGAATAGATGAGTTTTTGTTTTGGATAGAATCTTATGCAAAAAAAATAACATTCATTAATAGCCTTAGTTTAGTTCGTTGGAATTTAGATAAACACTATTTACAAGACTTTCCAAAAACACATATTGTGCCAAGCGTTTTCTGTGATTTAAACACAGTGACTTGTCTTAAAGATGTTTTTAAAAAAACTGGGTGGAATGAAATTATAATAAAGCCCTCTATTTCTGCGGCCGCATGGAATACACACCGCGTAACCCCCAAAAACCTAAATGAAAAAGAGGTTGTTTTTTCTAAATTAAAAAGTAAGCACAAAATGATTATCCAAGAGTTTCAAGAAAGTGTTTTGAAAGCTGGTGAGCTTTCTATGATTGTTCTTGGTGGGGTTTTTTCGCATGCGGTCCTTAAAAAAGCTAAAAAAAATGATTATAGAGTGCAGGATGATTTTGGTGGAACCGTTTCTGTTTACTCAGCTAGTAAAAAAGAAATAAAATTTGCTGAAGATATCGTTGCTATGTGTCCTGAAAAAACATTATACGCTAGGGTAGATATTTTGTTTGGAAATAATAAAAAGCCCCTTCTTTCTGAATTAGAAATCATTGAGCCGGAGTTGTGGTTTAGACTTAATGAAAAAAGTGCAGATCTTTTAGCTCAAAAAATTTTTGAGTTTGTAAGTTAATTAATACGCTCTTTGGTTTTTTCCCTCCATATAATATATAAAAGCTCGGTTTACAAAAGCGTTTCCTCCGTGAGTAGGATATTTTCCTGTAAAATACCAATCCCCTGTGTGGTTGGGGCATGATTGGTGAAGGTCCTCAATTGTTTGGTATATAATTTCTAGAGATGCATTTAATTTTTTTGGTTTTAAAGAACATGCAATTTCTTTGGAAATTTCTATAGCTGTTAAAGAATTATAAATTTCTCTAACTTCATTTTTTTGTTTTTCCTTCGAAAGTTTAGTTGCTTTTTTACAAGCCTCATAAACCCCCTGTATTTTATCCCTTCCTTTTGTTGTTTTGTTTAATAGTGAAATCGCGGCCTTAAAAGCGATTAAATCACCTAATTTAGCCATGTCTATACCATAACAATCTGGATATCTTATTTGTGGTGCGGAGGATACTATAATTATTTTTTTTGGCTTTAGTCTTCCTAGCATTTCTAAAATACTTTCCCTTAGGGTGGTTCCCCTAACTATACTATCATCTAAAATAACCAAATTGTCGTTTTTTTGTATTAAGCCATATGTAGTATCATACACATGCCCCACTAAATTCTCTCTATGTTCATCTGCTGTTATAAACGTTCTTAGTTTTGCGTCTTTTATTGCTATTTTCTCTATTCTTAGTGTTTGGTTGAGTATTGTTGCGTGTTTTGTTTTGTTTTCTTGTTTAATTGCCTTTTGCTTAAGTTTGTTTAGCGACTTTGTTATTTCCTCAACCATACCATAAAATGCTATTTCAGCTGTGTTGGGTATAAATGAAAAAACTGTATTTTGAAGGTCGTTTTTAACACTGCTTAATATTCTGGGGCTTAACTTTTTTCCTAATTTTTTTCTCTCTTTATAAATATCAATGTCATTTCCTCTTGAAAAATATATCCTTTCAAAAGAACATGATTTTCTTCTTTTGGGTTTAATAATTTGTTCTTGATGAACCCCCCCCTCTTTTCTTATAATAAGGGCGCACCCCCTCCCAACTTCCTCTATTTTAGTTATAGGAACACCAAAAGCTGTTTGAATTACAGGTCGCTCCGAAGCCACTACTACTATTTCCTCGTCCTTATAAAAATATGCTGGACGTATTCCGTTGGGATCCCTTAAAACAAACGCGTCCCCGTGACCTAACATCCCCGCGATTACATAGCCACCGTCCCACTTTTTACTGGATTCCTTTAAAATATTTTTAATATTAATGTTTTGCTCTATTTTTTTTGATATTTTAATTTTTCCTACCCCCTTTTTCTTGTATTTATAATAAAGCCTTGTATTTTCTTCATCTGTGAAGTGGCCTATTTTTTCTAAAATTGTTATAGTGTCTGTTTTTTCTTTTGGCGCCTGACCCAAATTAATTAACTGTTGGAATAGCTCATCAACATTTGTCATATTAAAATTACCCGCAACAACCAGGTTTTTTGCTTTCCAGTTGTTTTCTCTTAAAACCGGATGACACCTTTCAATATTGTTTTTACCATAAGTGCCGTACCTTAGGTGCCCTAAATAAAGCTCACCTGTATATTTGTAGTTTTCTTTAAACCAATCTATGTCTTCTATTTTTTTAGGATTCTTTTTTTTTAAATCAAAATACTCTTTTTCAACACTCTGGAAAATATGCTCTATAGAGTTTTTGTTTACCGACCTTATTCTGTTTATATATTTTTGACCGGGCTTTACATCTATTTTTAAACTAACAAGACCCGCCCCATCTTGTCCGCGGTTTACTTGTTTTTGCATCATTAAAAACATTTTGTTTAACGCAAATATTTTTGTTCCATATTTTTTTTTGTAAAAATCTAACGGTTTTAATAAGCGAATTAAAGCTATACCACACTCATGTTTTAGTGAGTCACTCATATGAATTTTAGTTTGGGGTTGGTGTCATTATACAAATCGCTCATCTGCCTCCATAACCTCTCCGGTTTTTGGGCATGTTCTTAAATTTTTATTTGAATAAAACCGTTTAAAAACCGGTAGAAAGTCTTTTTCAATGTTTGTTAGGTGAAAATACTCTTCATACAGTAACTCATTTGCTTTTTCAGAAAACCACATTAATCCATCTTTATCCCCGGTTGACCTTTTTCTTTCTATAACCAGGCCTATTGAGCCCTCAGGTCTAATCGGTGAGTGTGGTATTTTGGCTGGCAACAAAAACATCTCCCCCTCTTTGATTTCCAACTCAACCATTTTGTTGTTTTGTTGGGTTTTAACAACAATATCCCCCTCTATTTGAAAAAACAACTCCTCTGTCTCATTATAATGATAGTCTTTTCGTGCATTTGGTCCAGCAACAATCATTACAATAAAATCTCCCGCATCTACATACAGGTTTTTATTTCCAACAGGGGGTTTTAATAAGTGCCTGTTTTCGTTAATCCATTTTTGAAGATTGAATGGGCTTTTAATTTTTAATGACATAAAAAAAAATTTATACCAATTTACACTTTTTTTTTATGCTATATTTGACAAATGAACTTAGATTTAAAAAATAAAACCGCTATTGTTTGTGGGGCAACCCAAGGAATTGGTTTGGGAGTAGCCCAGGAGCTAGCTAAAGAGGGTGTTATTTTAATTCTTGTTGCTAGAAATAAAAAAAAACTAACCCATTGTATTAACTCATTAGAAAATAGCTCAAAGCACTCTTTTATTTGCGTTGACTTTTCTAAACCAAAAGAATTAGAGGTGGTGGTTGGGTCTTATTTTAAAAAACACAAACCAACTGTTCATATTTTAATAAATAATACCGGCGGGCCAAAATCTGGACCAATTGAAGGTGCAACAACTGACGAGTTTGTTAACGCCTTTAATATGCACGTGTTGTGTAGTCATATTTTAAGCTCGTTTGTTATTCCTGGAATGAAAAAAGAGAGATATGGAAGAATTATTAATATCATATCAACCTCTGTTAAAGTGCCTATTGCCGGACTAGGTGTTTCTAATACTATTCGTGGGGCCGTTGCTAATTGGTCAAAAACAATGGCAAACGAACTGGGTGAGTTTCAAATAACCGTTAATAATATTTTACCGGGCTACACTAATACCAATAGGTTAAAGTCTTTATTTGAAAAAATGTCGAACTCTCAAAAAAAACCACTTGCTGAAATTGAAAAAAACATTATAAATAGCGTGCCCCTAAAAAGGCTTGGCGCCATTAATGATGTTGCAAACATTGTAACGTTTTTGGCTTCTAAAAAAGCTTCTTACATTAGTGGGGTTAATGTTCCTGTTGATGGTGGTAGAACTGGCTCCTTGTAAACTCAACACCCTTTTAGTTAATGAAAAAAATAAAAAATTATATTAATGGAATACTTCTTGAACCTAAGTCAAAAAAATATTTAAAAAACTTTAAGCCCGCTACCGGTGAGGTTTATAGTTTAATCCCTGATAGTGGAAAAGAAGATGTAGATTTAGCTGTTCGTTCTGCAGAAAAGGCGTTTGTTTTATGGTCTAATAAAACCAAACAAGATCGTTTTAAAATACTAATGAATCTTGTTAAGGAAATTGAAGGGTCTTTTGAATTGTTAGTTAAGGCTGAAAGCGATGACACTGGTAAACCAGAGTGGTTAACCCGTTCCGTTGATATACCGCGTTGCTCGGAAAATATTCGTTTTTTTGCAACAGCCTCCCTTCATTTTGATTCAAAATTACACGACATGGATGGTCAGGCGATAAATTACACATTAAAAGAACCCATTGGTGTTGTTGGTACTATTTCACCATGGAACCTTCCTTTATATCTTTTGACCTGGAAGATCGCCCCCGCCTTAGCGGCTGGCAACACGGTTGTGGCTAAACCCTCAGAAATCACGCCCTATACCGCTTTTCTTTTTAGTAAAATTTGTAAAAAAGCTGGTGTTCCGCCAGGCGTTATTAATATAGTTCATGGCTTGGGGCACAATGTTGGTGAAGAAATTGTAAAAAACAAATCTGTTTCTGTTATATCTTTTACAGGGGGAACAAAAACAGGAAAAAGAATATCAAGTATTGCCTCTAAACAGTTTAAAAAATTATCTTTAGAGCTTGGGGGGAAAAACCCTAATATTATTTTTTCCGACACCGATGTTGAAAGAGCTGT
>CABYOB010000002.1 GCA_902520385.1 uncultured Bacteroidota bacterium | reverse complement strand
AAGCTATAGGCCATCCTATTAGAGTAGAAATCATAAGAAAGATATATGAACATCAAACATTATCTGTTGGGGCTATTCAAGATTTACTAAATATACCCCAGCCAGTTATTTCATTACATTTAGCTATTTTAAAGAAAATAGGAATAATTAAATCTAATAAAGAAGGAAAGAAGAGTTTTTATTTTATAAAAAACAATTCCGTAACTCAAGTAATAGAAATATTGTATTATGATTCTAATAAGATATAGTTAAAATTTATTTATTTTTAAACAAATAAAATTTTATTATGGCAAAAGAAAGTTCAACTATGAGTCCAAAAAGATTATTTATTTTACTTTGTTTGGCGGGATTATTAATGTGGGTATTTAGTAATAGCGAAGTAGAGGTAGAGGTGTCAATTGATACTGATAAAAATAAAGTAGAAGAGTTAAGTTTGGAAGATGAGAATCAGGAAGAAACAGCTCAAAAACAAGTTACTTTAGAAAAAAAGAAAACTAAAAAGAGGAAAAAAAACACCAAAAAAGAGAGCAGGTTTGATCAAAATGATGATTATCTAAAAAAAAGAGAACTGAATTATGATCCAGCAAATCGGAATAAATAGTTTAATTTACTCTATGTGATTGGCTTTGTTATATAGTTTTACTTATCATTTTACTTATGTTTTTTTCATTTGTTTGATAGTTGATTATATAAAAACCTATTTCTAATTTATCAAGAAGAATCTTTTGGGCGCCTTGATAAAGTAAAAATTTATTAATCATTTTACCAGAAGTGTCATAAATTGTAATTAACCCGTTTTTGGAACAATTTAGTGTTAAATGATGTTCCTCAAAATATGGATTAAAAGTATTTTGGTCTAAATTTTCTTCGTTATTGAGATTGTTTAGATCTAATAGAACAATACCCATAGTGTCAGTGCCAATCCATAAATAGTTTAGCACTTCATCATATTTTAAGCAGTTAATTTTATTATCAGGTAATCCAGAATTTTCTTCATTATAAAATGTCCAAGTATTATTTGAATATCTAATTAAGCCATTTTCAAATGTGCTGATCCAAAGATTATTATTATTATCAATAATAATTTTATTTAGACTGTTTATATAAAAAGGTAATTCAGGATTAGTCTCAGAATTAAAAACTAACCAATTACCTAACGAAGTTAATATTTCTAGGCCTGCGGAAGGACTTGTGATTATTAGGTTATTAGCATCATCAAACACAAAATCATTAATTGTATTATCTAATAACCCTGAATTTGAGTTATTGAATGCTTCAAAAGTCGTGTTGTTATATATTTGATAGCCTCCATTTACAGTTCCAATATATATATTATTTGTTTCAGGGTTTTGAATAATTTTTTTGATATTATTTGAAAAAATATTTTGTGTTTCAAAATTATATAATTCCCAATTTTCATTTTCTATTTTACAAAGTCCAGAGGTGGTTCCTAGCCATGTATTCTCATTATCAAATAAAATTGTTCTTACCATATTACTAGTGATGTCTGAGTTTTCAGTGTTTAGATAAGACCATATTTCATTATTAATTCCACCCATTGAATAGTCATATTCTAAAACTGAAATTCCATTTGTAGTACAAATCCATATATCCTCATTTGTATTTTTTTGAATGTTTATTATATCATTACCCATCAACCCTTCGTTAGGATTTTCTTGTTCATAGAATGAGTACCATATGTTATTTGGGAAATTAGCATTGTCAATATCTAAAACCCCAAGCCCGAATGCTGTGCCAACAAATATAATTCCGTTTGAGTTTTCCGAACTTCCAAACTCTATAGAATTTACCTTATCGTATGGTATATTGGAATTTTCAGTGTTGAAGTTTATCCAGTTCACTTGTGAAAAAACTTGACAAGAAATAAATAAAAATATTATTAAATGCATATTTCACTATAAAAAAAGCCCTCTTTATTGAGGGCTTTTTATTTATTTGAACATAATTGGTTTAGTCTTAAATCCTAATGGAGACTTTATTTTTATAAAGTACATGCCACTAGAATATTCTTCAATATTTAAATTTAGGGGCTCATTAAAATTATTAATTTTAATTTTTTCAACTTCTTCGCCTAATTCATTTATTATATATATAATAACGTCTTCATTTAAGCTCGACCCAGGTTCAATACTTACTTGTTTAAAGGCTGGGTTAGGAAATAGGCCAAAGTCAATTGAGCTTGTTTCATCTAAGTTAGAATTGTCAACATTAACAAAAACTTCTATTTCTGTTAAATCACTAGAACAAGTGACTTCACCAATTCCCCATTCGTTATTAATTTTCCAGTCATAGAAATAATAGTAGTATGCTGTATTAAATCCAGCTCCTCCGGCATCATTACCTTCGTTGTTATAATATCCGTCATTAATACTTATGATATTATTAATCACATGTGGAAAGGATGCTAACCCGCCAGTAGTTCTTTTTAACATTGGATTATTATCCCCAAAAACAGAATTGTTTAAGTTAGAGTCAGTTGTAATAATGTATTCTCCAGCAGGAATAGTCCAATTTAAATTAACTAAATATCCGTTTTCTTCACTTTCTGGAACGTCCATTGTGGTTGATTCGTACACTATGCTAAGGTCAGTGCTTCTGAGCTCAAAAGTTCTTTGACCTTCAAGTCCAGCGTATACTTTAACTGAGTTTAGTGTAAAATCATCTAATGCTTCAAATCTTAATCCACCATTATAAACTGTACCGCTATAATCACAGTTTCCTCCACCGTCACATAAATGCTCAATTTCTCCAGTACTTAAAAATTCTGGAGCAGGTATAATTTCCTCTTCTTGGAAAACAAAATAAGATGTGTCTTCAAATAAAGCGGGTGTAGTTAGTGACTCTCCCTCTCCTATTATTTCACCATTGTTGTTTGTCCAGTAAATATTTCCAGAACCTGAGGCGTAAAGAATCGTTGAGCTACCTTCTTCAATAGTAACATCGGTTACTCCTGGTGAAGCTACTGATGTAGATGTTACTAAAATAGATTCTGATGTATTACTTCCACACTCACTAGTTACTTCAACAAAATAAGAGCCAGCTTCTGATACCTCAATACTTGACCCTGTCATACCATTTGACCAAGTGTAATTCATACTTGCATTGTTAATTGAAGAGGAAAGTGTTATAGATTCGCCCTCACATAAAATAGGTTCACTATCCGTTAATATTTCTACTTCAAAATTTTGAGAATCTAACTGTTGAGTTAGGGTTACAGGCACTGCTGTCCAATTATTATCTTTATTTGATTCCAAGTAAAAGTTATTTCTATCGATTTCCCCTACTATCCAATACTCCCCGTTGCATAAGCCAGGATCAATATCGATCCATTGATCGTCTAGGTATTCGCTATAAATATCGGTCCATCCTACAGTAATTCCTTGTTCTATAACACTGCAGCCATAATTTTGTCCACCTAAACCGTTATTTGGAAATTGATTATTTTCTGTTAATATTTCACCTCCATTAAAGCCCTGTTGAGCAATTTCTGGATAATCTTCTAAGTATTGATCAGAGTATCTATTTTCATCCCTACAATGTCCGTAAGCTGCATTATCTCCACAGTCGTTATAATCCATTAAACAGAATCCCATTTTTGCCCCATTACTAACAATTGGCCAATTCAAGGGATTTGGATCATCAGGATCTTGAACTCTTAAAGTGAAAACACCCCATTCATCTGAGTGCATATGTCCATGTGTAGGATGGTATGTCATTGTTCCTGCGAACCTATCGTAATAGCTCATAGAGCCATCAGAGTTTCTGTGGTAAATTCTTTGTATAGCTAAATGTTTAGCTGGTTCGTCAGAGTCATCGCAATAATACCCTCCAATAGAACCACCTGTTTGAACAGCAATGGTATCATTGTTACATAAAAAGTATGCATAACCATTATCATCAACACCTCTAACAGTTAATGGACCATAACCAGTGTTAGGAGTAGAAACACTAATTCTTAATCTACCATTATTATCTCCTGCTCCTGTTTGTGGGTATTCACTTGGTCCATCAGAATAATTAAGTATTCCATACCAAGATGCTTGAATATCTGGAAGAAGGTCACAGTCAGTTTGTCCTGGCTCCATACACTCACAGTCAGTTGCATCAGTTATGTTACATTGACTCCAACTGAAAGAGGCAATAGAAAAAATCAGTAATAGTAATTTTAATTTCATAGTTTAAGAATTTTAGTTTCAACATATTTCTACTAATAGAAAATATCGGGAATTCAAAGATATAAAAAATTAGATATAAAACACCAAGCTGTATAACTTTTTTTTATAAAAACTATACAGAAATATTAATATTTAAAAATTATGATTTAATATTAGCCTTTTAATTATATTTGATATTATGAAAAATTTATTCTATTTATTAATAACTCCCGTGTTTCTTTTTGCACAAAATTTTATTCAAATTGAAAAAGATTTAGTTAATATTAGATTTGATGCAGATTCAAATTCAGAAAAAGTGGCTCAAGCAGAATTTGGACAAATATTTTTAAGTAACGCAAGTACAAAAAAATGGGTCCAAGTTGAGTTGCCCTCAGGAGAAAAACGATGGATATATAAAAAATTAACTAGTCAAGTAAAAGATTACGGAGCTATTTTAGATACAGTAGATGTAGCTTCTTTAAAAAAAGAACTTATAGAAGCAAGAAAACAGGCTCAAATCGACTCTCGATCTAAAAAAATAAAATTCATGAGCAAGAATGATGTTGAAAATATACTTATTGATAAATATTTATTATCTATTTTTAGATCTAGGAATGTGTCACCTATACATTTCCCTGATGTAATGTCATACAAAGAGAATGCGAAAAACGTAATGTTTGGTCAGGCTTATGAGAGACCAGTTAAAGTGTCATTTATAGACTATGATATCTTTGAAGTATTAGGAGAAAATTTGATAATTGAAACAAAAAGATGTTTCAAAATAGGGCAAAGAATAAATGCAGTTATAAAAATATTTTATCATAAAGGAATAGTAAAACAAGAATTATGTTTTGTTGATGGTTATGGTAAGAATTTCGAAAACTGTGTTTTAATTAAAGATTTTTATAAAAATAAAACAGAAGATAAATCTAATCAACTTGTTTTAACAACTGACGGTAAAATGAAGAAAATAAATTTAATATTACAACCTACAGAACCTGATTTTAATAATTATAAAAAAATAACGTCTTATTAATTTATTAAATCTTTTAATGCTTTTTCGATATCCGGAAATTTAAATACAAATCCTGTGGCTTCTATTTTTTTACTTGAAACTGTTAAGTTTTCTAAAATCATTGATGACATTTCGCCAAATATAATTTTCAAAATCAATGCAGGTATGTTCTTTTTCCACATTTTTTTTCTTAAAACTTTTGCCAGCGTCTTTGAAAAATATTCATTTGAAATAGGGTTGGGGCTAACACAGTTAAATATTTGGTTTTCTTCCTTTTTAATACAGTGTATCATCATTTGACAAACATCGTCTATGTGAATCCAAGAGATCTTTTGCTGACCGGAACCAATAGCTGATCCTAAATTTAAAGAAAATGGCAACAATAACTTTTTTAACATCCCACCTTGGTTAGATAAAACAACACCTAGTCGGAGTAAACAAAAAGGGATTTTAGTCTGTTTGGATATTGGCGCCTCCCAGTCACAACAAACATGAGCTAAGAAGTGATTACCTTTCTCAGACTTCTCATTTTTTAATAAATGGTCATACTTGTAGTACCCAATTGCAGAAACACCGATGTACTTTTCTATTTTTTGATTATGAGAGTTTATTTTATCAATTAAAAAACTGGTTGCATTAACTCTACTTAGATAAATTTCTTTCTTTCTTTTTTTAGTCCATCTTCTGTCAATAGAACTTCCACATAGATTAATAACATAGTTAACATTATATAAAGCTTCACGATCAATTATTTTTTTAACTGGATCCCAATAGTATTTTGACTTTTTTTTTCTACTTAAAATCCTAACATCATAATTCATTTTTCCAAAATGATATTTAAGTCTTTGACCTATCAATCCACTTCCGCCAACAATTAGTACAGTATGTTTTTTCAAAATTAATTTTGTTTAATTAAAACTAGTTATAAATTTGGTTTCAAAAAAATGAAAAAAATAATAGTTTTCTTTTTTATTGTTGCTACTTGTTTAAGTCAGGATTTAAAGATTTCTGGTGTTGTTCTTGAAAAATTAAATAACAACCCGTTACCCTTTGTAAACATATCTCTTGTTGGAGAAAACAAGGGTACAGTTACAGATGAATCAGGGTTTTTTGAAATAACCAGTCTTTCACCTGGGTTATATAATTTACAGGCATCTTTTATTGGTTACAAAACCAAAATTTTATATGAAATAGAATTAACGAATTCAAGGGAAGTTTATAAAAAAATATTTCTTGAGTCAGGAAGTAATTATTTAGAAGAAGTTGACATTTCAGCAAGAGAATTTTCACCAGACGAAACTCCAGTTTCTTTTAAAGCTATTGGTGTTTCAGAAATAAAAAGAAACCCAGGTGGTAATAGAGATATTTCTAAAGTAATGCAGACTTTCCCAGGAGTAGCAACAAGTATTAGTTTTAGAAATGACATTATTATAAGGGGAGGCTCTCCTAATGAAAATGGATTTTATTTAGATGGCATAGAGGTCCCAAATATAAATCATTTTTCCACTCAAGGATCATCAGGTGGCCCAGTAGGTTTGATTAATGTAAATTTAATAGAAAATGTAGATTTTATTTCTGCGGCTTTCCCAGCTAACAGAGGAAATGTTTTAAGTTCTGTTTTTGAGTTTTCACAAAAAAGACCTAATAAAGAGAAACTTAATACAAGCTTAACTTTAGGTTCTAGTGATTTAGCACTTTTGATCGATGCACCAATTTCAAAAAATTCAGGCCTAATTTTTTCCGCAAGAAAATCTTACTTACAGTTTTTGTTTAAAGCATTGCAGTTGCCTTTCTTGCCAGAGTATAATGATATACAATTTAAGTATGTTAATAAGTTAAGTGATAAAAGTGAATTAACAATAATAGGACTCGGTGCCATAGATGATTTTTCCATTAATCGAGAAGCTAACGAAGGAGTTGAAGATTTAGCAACTATTGAAAGAAATCAATATATTCTGGATTATATTCCTGTCCAAAAACAATGGAATTATACAATTGGAGCTAATTATAGATATTTTTCAGACAAAGGATTTCATACTTTTGTTTTAAGTAGAAATCATTTAAATAATAATGCAGTAAAATATTCAGATAATATAGAAATTCTGGAAAATCTCATATTAGATTATTTATCTGAGGAAGTTGAAAATAAACTAAGATATGAATATACTTTTGGAAGTAAAAAATATGAAATTAATTTGGGTTTAGGACTTGAACATGCACATTATACTAATGATACCTACAAACCGATTCCATTACCTGATGGTATAGTTTTACCATATAATTATGATTCAGAGTTGAATTTTTTAAAATATAGTATATTCTCGCAGTTAACAAATGAATTTTTAAATGAAAGGTTAGTGACATCTTTTGGTTTAAGAACAGATTTTAATAGCTATTCACAAAATAACATGAATCCGTTATCACAATTTGCCCCAAGACTATCTATTGGATATTATTTAAATTCCAATTTGAAGTACAGTGTAAACTCTGGTATTTATTATCAATTACCACCGTATACGGTTTTAGGTTACAGAGACCAAAACAATGTTCTAATTAATAAAAAAAATGATGTTACATATATTCAGTCTAAGCAAATTGTAACAGGTCTGGAGTATATTACTAAATCCAACACTAAAATTACTTTAGAGGGATTTTACAAACACTATAATAATTATCCATTTTTGGTTAGAGATTCTATTTCCCTTGCTAATTTAGGAGCTGACTTTGGTGTAATAGGGGATGAGGAGGTAGTTTCATCATCTAAAGGTCGAGCATTTGGAATGGAGTTTTTTACCCAAAGAAAATTAACAGATGGTATTTATGGCTTAATTTCTTATACACTTTCTTGGAGTCAATTTGAAGACAAAAATCTCGAACATATACCTTCATCTTGGGATCAAAGACACATAGTAAATATTTGTGCAGCAAAGAGGTTTAAAAGAAATTGGGAACTAGGATTTAAGTGGAGATACACATCTGCAAATCCATTTACTCCTTATGATGAATTTAGTTCAATGAGTCAAAATTATTGGAATACTTTTGGTCAGGGATTACTTGATTATGAATTATTAAATACTCAAAGAAATAGCCCCTTCCATCACTTAGATATTAGAATAGATAAAAAATATTATTTTAAAAATTGGACTTTGAATTTGTATTTAGATTTAGAAAATATATATAATAAAGTGGCTTATTTATCTCCATTTTTAACTGTGGAAAGAGATGACAATGGAGACCCTATACAAGACCCAAATAATCCAGGATTTTATATACCCAAATATATTGACAATACTCAAGGTCAATTCTTACCTTCTATAGGATTGATAGTAGAGTTTTAAAATATTTTAAAGTCCAATTTCATTTTTTGAGGCATTCCAAAATTTATAAAATGAAGGATAGAATGAATGGTTTTTAAACATCCAGTCACGTTGATCACAAATACCCTTGTAGTGTGTGTTTAATGGATGTTCTTTATAATATATTTTTGAGTTACTATAATCTTTAGTAAAACTTTCGAATTCAGATTTTATAATTTTTAGACCTTTAATGTTTTTAGATAACTTCAAAAATGTTTTAAATACTTTTTCACTGATCGGATATTCCTCAAAAATACTTGGTTCCAATAATAATATTCTATTAGCATTTAAATTTTTTCTCCATAATGGATCAATATTATAATAATTATATATTAAAATAGGCTTCTCTTTATCAATAGGTTTGTGATTTCCATGAGGAATTTCAGTTTTTAAATTAGGTTGTTTAACATCTGCAAGAATATTTGGAATTTTGCAATTTGACAAATCATTATAAGATTTATCTAAAAATGTATTTTTTTGTTTATCATGAAAAAACTTATTGATATTTTCTTGGTTTGCAATATATTTTTTGGAGCTATTTGTTCCACAGACCCATTGCCAGCTAAGAGCATTACTGCCCCAATCACCATCTATTAGATGATAATAAAACCACTTTGCAGGAATGTGCCAATGGCATTTTCCAATATTGCACACAATACTTGCAATGTACATTCTTAGATGGTTATGTATGTAACCAAAAGAAAATAAATCATCCAAGGCTTTATCTATTATATTTATTCCTGTAGATCGGGTTAAAATATTTTTAGGAACCCCAAAGTTGACAACATTTTTTTGCACATGCTTTAAGTCAACATTAATATTTTTTTTTTGCCAAACTATTTGCCAATAATCCCTCCAGGCCAGTTCTTGTAAGAACTTTCCAATTAAATTCAAATTAGCATTTTTTTTTTTTAAAGACTCTAAAACAAACTTTGTGGAAATAATACCTCTTGAAATATATGGCGAAATTTTAGTAATACTACCATCAGCGTAGTTGCGGTTTTGATGATAATTTTTAATATCAAGGTCACTTATAATTTTAATAATCTCCTGATAATTTGTTTTCATAAAATTACTTTATTTTCAATCAACTTGTTAAAAGTTAAAATATTGTATTCATTAATTGTTTTTGACTTTTGGATTTCAAAAATAAATAGCGTGTGGTCACCGATTGTTTCTAATGTGTCTATTTTATTTAGGAAAATAATACCAGATGACTTTTTGAGTATTTCTTTATTTTGCCATAATGCTAGTAAATTTCTTTTTTTCAAGTAATTTATTTTATCAGTTTTCCGCCCGCTTTTTTTGCCAACGTATTTCACAATTGAAATATTATCAGAACTAAGTATTTGTAATACACAAAAACTGTTTTCAGAAAGATTTTCATGAGTCTTGCTGGTTTTTTCAATTGCTACTAAATACAATTTGGGCTTTAAGCTAACAACGCTTACATAGGAACATATATTAATATTAGGAGCGTTGTTTTTGTCAAAAGAAATTAAACTATAAATTGCTGTATTAGATATGTTCCAAACTCTTTTCAATTGGCGCTAAATTTATTTATATAGAAGGCTTTTTCGTTCATCAAGGATTCGATGAATTTTTTATTTATTGAATAGTATTTATCTTTTTTAAATTTCATAAAATTATCATCGGAGTATATACTAAAATAATTACTATTAAAAATAGTTAGTTTATAGAAAGGTATAATCCATGAAACACTTTCAAGATTAGCAGATATTCTAATTATAATACCCTTTTCCCTTAGTTCAATGTTGGCATAAAGTAAGTCGTTATATTTTTTAAAATAGTTATTAAAATTTTCACTTAGAGTATTTATAATCATTCTATGGGACCCTTTTCTTTTAATAAACAAACTCTCCCATATAGAAATGCTATCTCCAACTAAACTCTGTATGAGAATTTTTTTTTCATTATCTAAGTGCGTTGTGTTTATAATCATTATAAAAAAAGTAATATTGAAAAAATTAATTTAACAGACCACAAAGAGGTTCTAATTAAATTAGATTTAATTAATCTGTTGATTTTGTGTATATCTTTTTTATATCCTATTTTATTATGGATTGGCACTTGAATGAAGAATGTACTTGCCCAAATTAAAATTGTCGTTAGTAAAATTATTAATGTTAAGCTGGTGACAGGATTGTTGAAAAAAATTATAGTTACCGTTAAAAGCTCAAAGGTCATAATAGGGGCCACAACATAACTCATTCTATTAGTATAGTCAGCGTGGTAGAAAACGAAATCATTATTGATTTTTTTGAACAAAGGGTAATTAACGAATTGGGTTAATAAAATTATCCCCAATAGAATTGAATTTAAAATAATATTGATTAATACACTACTCATTTAAATAAATCATGAGTATAGTTTATTCCATGTTTCAATATTTATTTCTTTCCAAAATCCAGATATCCATGTCCAGCCAGAACTTAATTTCTTCCAATATCCAGGTAAAAAAATAAAACCTGGTCGCTTGTTTTTCCAGCAACCATTTTTCCATATATATTTATTGTTTTGTTCAACCCACTGGCCGGTTATCCAAATTTTAGATCTTTCTATTTTTTTCAAAACTTTCTCATTTGGATTTTCTAATTTATTTGGAATGACAATTTGAGAAAAAGAGCTAGCTGTAAATAAAAAAGCTAGTGATATTAAGATGATACTTTTTTCAAAAATTTTCATAGTTGAAGGTATATTTAATCTAAGCCTCACATTTGGTTACAGAAACCATTTAACGAATACCCCATTTTGAAAAATTTATTGTGAGGCCTAGATTAAGTTATTGTTATTTAGTTAAGTATTTTTTTATAGTTTTCCCTGATTCATATATTTCAATTAATAATCCACTATTAGAATTTGTTTTTCTTCCTAAATAGTCTACATAATGTAAAATCTTGTCTTCATTGAAATTTTGACTTTCAAGTGTAGAAGATGTTTCAGGAATTAATACAGCATCAATTACGTGAACAACACCATTATCAGCCATTATATTAGCTACAGTAACCATTGCGTTATCAATCATTACGCCGTTATCATTAATAGAAACCATTAATTCTGTTCCATTTAAGGTGGTTACCATCATTCCATCTGATAAATCTGTTGACATTACTGATCCGGAAGCAACGTGATGAGTTAGAATAGATGTTAATAAGTCCATGTCAGCAAGTACAGCATCTAAAGTACCCTCAGGTAGAGCATCAAAAGCATCATCAGTAGGAGCAAATACAGTAAAAGGACCCTCAGCGCTTAATGCATCAACTAGACCTGCTGTAATAACTGCTGTTTCTAATGTATTATGGTCTTCAGATCCTACAATAATATCAACTACTGTTGTAGTTTCCTCTTCTACCCCTTCACATGAACATTCACATATTGATGAGATTGTTGTGCCTAGTTCATACATTGGTTGTCCATTCCAATTACATGATTCATATTCTGAATAATTGTAATTTGACATTAAGTATGAAATTAGAGTGTCACAACCTGTCACAAACATTGAGCCAAAAATATTTTCTATTTGATCATCATTATTTTCGCAACCATCTTCAGGAATTAATACAGCATCAATTACATGAACAACACCATTATCAGCCATTATATTAGCTACCGTAACCATTGCGTTATCTATCATTACACCGTCATCGTTAATAGTAACCATTAATTCTGTTCCATTTAACGTAGTTACCATCATTCCATCTGATAAATCTGTTGACATTACTGATCCAGAAGCAACGTGGTGAGTTAGAATAGATGTTAATAAATCCACATCAGCAAGCACAGCGTCTAAAGTGCCCTCAGGAAGAGCATCAAAGGCATCATCAGTAGGGGCAAATACAGTAAAAGGACCCTCACCGCTTAATGCATCAACTAGGCCTGCTGCAATAACTGCTGTTTCTAATGTATTATGGTCTTCAGAACCTACAATAATATCAACTACTGTGTTGGTTGCTGGTAAAACAGTTATTTGACCAACCATTCCATTTTGAGCGTGTAGACCTACTGAACAATCATAATTATATTCTCCTGGGATATCAAATGTATGAGTATATATCACAGCTCCCACCTCATTAGTTGATGGAGAGTCAAATGATTCGGGATTATTGTAAGGTTCATCATTTAATGAGTTAATAGCTCCATTAACGTCGTGTAAACCTCCATCATTAATCCAAGTGACAATATCACCTTGATTTATTGTTAGTGATGACGGAGAATAGTAAAAACTACCCGCATTTATTGTGTGATTTGTTTGACTAATCAAAATCTGACATAGAAAAATTGTCATTATATTAAGTAAAGTTTTTTTCATATTTATATCTTTTAAGTTAATTTTTTGTATAGCTTTAAGCAATTTATGTTATACAAATAATTTCCCCAAATGTATAATTTTTTTTTAAAAAAACTATACAAAACATATTTTTTTTTAAATTTGATAAATATTTATTAATAAATGATAATTTAAAGCAGCTTGCTTTAATTATTAGAAACTTTTTATATGAGCTATAACATTGATCAATTCTCAAAAATAACAGGAATAAATAAATTATTATTGCGGACTTGGGAGAACAGGTATAATTTCTTAATTGCAGAGAGGACTTCGTCGAAAATAAGATTTTATTCTGATGAATTATTAATAAAGGCCCTTAATGCTAAACTGTTAATTGATAACGGTCACAAAATCTCTTCAATATCTCAGAAAAATGACGATGAAATTGACATTTTACTTTCTGAGCTTATTAGCTATAAAAAGAAGGATGCTTTTAATGAATATTGTGTAAATACTTTTATTAAATCTGCTTTAAAATTTGATACAGACACTTTTAATAAAACATATTCAGAAGCCACAAAAAAGTATACAACAATTGATTTATATAAGAAAATCATGTTGCCTACTTTTTCTAAAATTGGATTATTTTGGTTGACTAACAAGATGAACCCAGCTCAAGAACATTTTTTATCGGAAATGTTCAAACAAAAAATGTATAAGCAAATAGATGAAGAGTCTACATATAAAAATAAGGATTCCAAAACCTGGCTACTATTCCTTCCTCCGAATGAACATCACGAAATGGGTCTTCTGTTTACTAGGTACTTACTTCATAATCACGGATATAATGTAGTATATTTAGGATCAAATGTTCCATTACTTGCATTAAATGAAATTGCAAAAAATACTAAGATTGATTTCACGTTATTTTTTGTTGTTTCTAATTTCTCTAAATTAAACATTTCAACAACAGCAGACTCAATAAATAAATATTTTCCAAAAAGTAAAAATTATGTTGTTGCAAATCATAAATTAAATGATATCTGTACTAAGGAAATGAAAATTGACCTTATAGAAAGTGTTGATGCTTTTTTAAAAATGTTATAGTTAAACTTGAAAATAATCTTTAAGTTGATTTTATTTATTTAAATTGAAAAACATCAAATTATTTTTTCAAAATGAAAACTGCTATTGAAACATTTAATAATTGGGCTCATAAAAATAAGGATAAGGGCATGGAAAAAAACCATTCTTATTCAGTGAATAAAATGCTAGAGCTAATACCGCCTAAGATGCTCTCCGATGATTTTTCTTTTATAGATATAGGTTGTGGTAATGGTTGGGTAGTCAAAAAGATGAGAGATTACATAAACTGTACTAAATCAGTTGGTATTGATGGTGCAGAAAAAATGATTGAAAAAGCAATTAAAAGAGATAAACAATCTCATTATTATCAATTAGATATTGAAAAAATGGATTATAAAGATCAGTTTGATATAGTTTTTAGTATGGAGGTTTTTTATTATTTCAAAGACCCAATTTATGTGCTTAATTACATCTATAAAAATATTTTAAAGAAAGGGGGATGTATGCTTTTCGGAATAGATCATTATTTAGAAAATAAAGATTCACTGAGTTGGGGAAAAGACTTAGAATTAGGACTTCAAACACTTTCCATTGACATGTGGGAATCTAATTTGTTAAATACGGGGTTTAAAAACATACAATCATATAAATTTGGGGCAAAAGAAAATTGGTCTGGGACTTTAGTGTTTTATTGCGAAAAAATTGATTAGTGATTAAGGAAAAAGATATTATTAAAATAATTAAAAATTGTACAATAGTTATTATGTCAATTTTATATATTGCTATAGGACTAAAACACTTTTTAGATCCAGACTTTTTCCTTTTAATCATGCCCCCATATCTTCCATTTCATTTAGAATTAGTTTACATAAGTGGGTTTTTTGAAATTTTATTTGGTGGCTTTTTATTATTTAAAAAATATAGAAGAATTTCGAGCTTAGGTTTAGTAGTATTATTAATAGCTGTTTTCCCTGCCAATATATATTTGCATCAATTTCCAGAAATTTTAAATGTAGAGAAATCAAAGACGTTAGTTAGACTTTTTTTTCAAATACCTTTAATTTTAATTGCTTTATGGCATTCACAAGAAAATTGGCCCAAGCCATTTTCAGTGCTCTGCATTTTGTTATTTATTCCAACAATAATTTATTTTTTGTCTTTATAGTAAAAAGAGAAAAGCCATCTTAAAAGATGGCTTTTTATATTGAGAGGCTGTACTGTCCTCTCTTTGAAAATACCCCATTTTGTTATACTATATATGTATAAATCGGGGGCAAATCTATACTTTATTTTGATATAAACAAAAAACTTTCTTAAAAATATTTATATATTTAATATGATTTGGTTTTTTAATCTATTAATTAATGATTTTAAGTGGAAAAAAAATAGCGGAACACATTAATAATGACATCATTATTGAACCTTATAATGAAAAACAGTTAAATCCAAATAGTTACAACTTAAAACTTCATGACGAGTTACTTATCTATAATAAAACTCCTTTAGATATGAAGTTAGAAAATCAAACAACAAAAATAATAATACCTGAAAAGGGCCTTCTTTTAGAGCCAGGTAAATTATATTTAGGTAGAACATTAGAGTATACAAAAACTAAAAAATTTGTACCCATGTTGGAAGGAAGAAGTAGTATAGGGAGATTAGGAATGTTTGTACACATTACTGCAGGATTTGGAGATGTAGGTTTTGAAGGATTCTGGACGCTAGAGATATTTGTTGTTCAACCTTTAGTCATTTATCCAAATGTTGAAATATGTCAAATATATTTTCATACTATTGATGGCGATTATGAAGAATATAAAAGTGGAAAATATCAAGCAAATAGAGGTATTCAGCCAAGTTATTTGTATAAGGATTTCTTAAAAAAATAAATTATTTATTAAACAATATTGAAGCAGAGTTAGACCCTCTATTATCTGCCCCGACATACATTTTATCACTTATATGAATTGCATTAACATGTCCCATTGTTTCTCTTTCTTTAATTTTATGACCAAGTAATTTAAGTGAATCAATTGTTTTTGTGGAGAAGGAATTTTTTTCCATGTAGATTAAATTAGGAATCCATTGATGATGAAATCTAGGTGCATTTACGGCGTTTTGAATATCCATATTAAATAATATTACATTTAATATAGTTTGAAACACTGACGTGATTATAGTTGATCCACCAGGCGAGCCAAGCACCATAAATAGTTCATTGTTTTTTTCTATTATAGTAGGTGTCATAGAACTTAACATTCTTTTTTCTGGCTCTATAGAATTCGCTTCAGAACCCACTAGCCCGTATGTGTTAGGAGTGCCTGGCTTTATACTAAAGTCATCCATTTCATTATTTAATAAGAATCCTAATCCATCAACAAAAACTTTAGACCCAAAGTTAGTATTTAAAGTAGTTGTAACTGAGGCAGAATTACCATATGAATCAACAATTGAAAAATGAGTTGTTTCTTCACTTTCAGTATAATTTAATTCTCCCGGATTAATATTAGCGGATGGGGTTGGTTTAGAAAAATTAATTTTTTTAACGCGGTTAGTTAGATATTTTTTGTCAATTAGTGAGTTAGTAGGAACATAAAAAAAATCATTGTCTCCTAAATATTTTGAACGATCAGCATATACTAATTTTTCAATTTCTGTTAGTAGATGAATATATTTAACCTCGTTATGTTTTAAGTTTAAATCTAGGTCAAAAAACATCAATAAAAGTTGTGATAAGGCAATACCCCCACTAGAGGGAGGTGGCATGCTAATAATATTATAATTATTTATTTTAGTTTTTATAGGATCTCTCCAAATTGAATGATAGTTTTGAAAATCAAACTCTGTTAAAATGGCGTTATCTCCTAAACTTTTAATTATTTTTTTTGTGATTATTCCATTATAAAAACTTTCGCGTTTTTCATCTCTAATTATTTTTAAGGTATTAGCTAAATCTGTTTGTATTAAAGTGTCATCTTTTTTCCAATTGGAATTTTTAATAAAGTATTTATTATTAGGATTAAATTTTATAAAATCTTTTTTGTAGGAGTTTAATAAATTAGCTTGGCGCTCATTAATTAAAAAACCATTTTCAGCTAACTCAATAGCCGGATCAAATAATTCTTTAATACTCATGGTGCCAAATTTTTCGTGGGCATCAAAAATACCACTAATAGTACCTGGAATACCAATTGATAAAGTGCCATGTGTACTTAAACTATCAATTACATTTCCAATAGAATCCAAGTACATATTTTTAGTTGATTTTTTAGGAGCTTTTTCTCTAAAATCTAGCGAATAAGAATCTCCATCTTTAGTTCTGTAAATCATAAACCCCCCTCCGCCAATATTTCCTGCTCTTGGAAAGCAAACTGCTAAAGCTAATTGAGTAGCAATAGAAGCGTCAACAGCATTTCCACCTTTATTTAATATATATTCTCCAATTTTTGTTGCTTCAGGGTGACCAGTGACAATAGAGGCATATTTAACTTGATTATAATTTGGAATAATTTTGGATAGGAGAAACCCCAAACTAACACAAATAACAATGAGGATGACTTTCTTAGAACGATGCAAAATAAATTATTTTATCACAATCAATTTCTTAACATTTTTTGTATCACTAGTTATCTGAGCAAAGTAAGCACCTTTAGCAAATTTTTCGCATGAAATATTAAATATTTTATCATCTATATTCGAAAAAGACTTTATTACTTTTCCATTTAAGTCTAGTATTGTCACATTATAGCTTTCGTCATGTTTTTTATTGATGTAAATACTTGATTTTTGTGAGCTAGGATTTGGGAAAATAATAAAATCATTATTGCTGTGTTCATCTAATGAAGTATAATTATTTACTTCTACAGTTAATGAATTGGTATTCTCACATCCGTCAGCACTAGTTTCCGTTACGTAAACAACGGCAATTCCCTCATTTTCCCACATTACTTCAATACTATTTGTTCCTTGCCCGCTTATAATTTCACCCGAATTATTTTCTATGAGCCAATTAAATGAAGAATTTGAATTTGGTTGAGTGTAATAAACAAGTGTATCAAAAATTCCAACATCAGTATTTCCTAAAATATCATTTAGTGAAGGGGATGGTAGTTCTTCTACGTAAACAAAATTAGATGTGATTTCACATCCATTTTCATCAGTTGCAGTCACGCTATAATAACCTGGGTTGTCTGTTTCTAGTGGATTTCCTTCAAAGCCATTAGACCATAAATAATTTTCGAATCCACTTGGAGCCTCAATAATAGCAACACTTCCTTCACATATTTCAAATAAATCAGGATTAATATTTACTACATTTTCGGAATTTGAATCTATATCAAAACTTTCTGTAATGGAACACCCGTTGCTGTCTGTGATTATAACTGAGTAAGATCCAAATTCTAATGAATTAGGATTTGCCCCATTCCAATCAAAAGAATAAGGGGGGGTACCTCCATTTACAATATATTCTACTTGTCCGTCATTTTCACCAAAACAGACAACATCTGTAGTGTTTAATGAAACTGAAATTGAAGGAGGGTCAATAATTGGGATTGTAAATACTTCTACACAACCAGCCGCATCAGTGACTAAAAAGTCATAGAATCCGGCAGATAAGTTTTGTCCGTCGATGGTACCTGACCATGACGTTTCATATGGCGGTGTTCCTCCGTTAATAGTAGGGGTTGCAGACCCATTACTATCACCAATACAAAGAGGGTTAATTATATTTGGGTTAATTTCAATTGGCCCAGGTGAATCAATATAAATTGTTTCAGTAATTAAACATCCATTTAAATCTGTGATTTGAATTTCATATGCCCCTGCCCCTAAGTTTTCAAATAGAAAAACACCTCCATTTTGTGTTATTTCTTGAGCGCCATCTAAAGTAATTGTATATTCAGGGGTTCCTCCACTAACTGTAATTTCAACAAGACCATCGTTATCCGCTGCACATACAGAAACATCCTGAGTAATATAAGAAACATCCATTTCTAAGTAGAAACATTCACCAGGGTCAGTAGCAAGAGAGTCGTAATTACAAGCTTGTGGGTCTTGGCAACCTATCACTTCTATTTCATCACAAACTTGATCGTTATCTGAATCATTAATACAGTTTCCAAAACAATCTAAGTAATCTTCAGAAGGGTACGTACAACTATTATCATCTTCTGTACAACCTAAGTCTGGATTATAGTTGCATGCAGTCGGATCTGTACAACCATAAACTTCTATTTCATCACATACTCCGTCACCATCAGTGTCATTTAGACAGTTCCCATCACAATTTAAGTAGTATTGTTCAGGATAAAAACAGGACCCATTATCGTCAGTGGCAGTTGCATCATAATTACAAGCTTCTGTATCTTGACAGCCACCAATTTCATTATAATCACAAATTCCATCATTATCTGTATCATAGTCTACGATACTGCCATCTTCACATTCATCACATAAATTCTCTAAGTAAGAACATTCTCCGTCATCAGTTGCATTTATATTATAATTACACGCTGTAGCATCTTGACAACCAACGATTTCAGCTTCGTCACAAACTCCATCTTCGTCAACATCGTTAATACAATCACCATCGCAGGTTAAGTAATTTTCTATTGGATAAATGCATGACCCATCATCATCTGTATTGTTTTCTTCGAAATTACAAGCTAGAGGGTCTGTACATCCCGCAATTTCTACTTCGTTACAAACTCCATCTTCATCAGTATCGTTAATACAATTACCATCGCAGGTTAAGTAATCTTCTATTGGGTAGACACATGAGCCATCATCATCTGTACTGTTATTTTCGAAATTACAAGCCAGAGAGTCAGTACATCCTTCGATTTCTATTTCGTTACATACACCATCTTCGTCGGAGTCGTTTAAACAATTACCATTACAATCTACGTATGTTTCATCAGGGTAAATACAAAGAGAGTTGTTAGTATCTGTAGTTGGGTCATTGTTAAAATTACATGCTAAAGGGTCTGTGCAATCTACAAATTCTATTTCATCGCAAACACTATCATTATCAGTGTCATTTAAACAATTCCCTTGACAATCTAAGTATGTTTCTGATGGATAAAAACATGAACCATCATCATCAGTAGCATTCTCATTATAGTTACAAGCAGTAGAATCTTGACAACCTAAAACTTCTATTTCATCACAAACACCATCATCATCAGTATCATTACTACAATTGCCATTACAATCTAAGTAGGTTTCTTCTGGGTATGTACATGAGTCGTCATCCTCCGTAGCTGCTGGACTATAGTTACAAGCTTCTTCATCTGTACAACCCGAAGAAGATAATATAGAACATGAACCATCATCGTCTGTGGCTTCAGGGTTGAATTCAACATAAGAAATGTCAGTACATCCAGGTATTTCATCATCATTACATATGCCATCATTATCTATATCATTATTAATTACGATGCCATTTTCGCAAGAATCACAATTTGTGATTAAATATGTACAAGAATTATCTTCTTCAGTGGCATCGTTGTTATAATTACATGCAAATTCATCTGTACATCCAAATATTTCATCACTTTCACATACCCCATCATTATCTATATCATTATCTACATCATTTGGGCAATTGTCGGTATTGTCTAAAACAAATCCTTCCGGTTGATCACAAGACTCAGCAGGATATTCATTGTCACCCAAACCATCCCCGTCGACATCCTCGTACCATATAGATATGTAATAACATGAGCCATCATCATCTGTATAATTTATATCAAAGTTACAAGCTGAAGAATCAGTACAGCCAGGTAATTCTAGTTCATCACAAATCTGATCTCCATCACTGTCATTTAAACAGAATCCACTACAATCAAGAAAGGTTTCTGTTGGATAAGTACATGTTCCGTCATCTTCTGTTGCTAAAAAATTATAATTACAGGCGTTCTCATCTTCACAACCCGCTACTTCATCACTTTCACAAACACCATCACCATCAGCATCATTTTCTATATCATTTGGGCAAGGGTCATTATTATTGTCAGCAAAAGTTCCAAATGCACCTGAGGGATCGGAGCAAGCCTCCATAGAAAAACCATTTGAGTCTCCTAGTCCATCTCCGTCCGTATCAAAATACCAAGTAGTTTGATAGACACATGAGCCATCATCAGCGGAAGCATTATCATCGTAATTACAAGCAGTTGAGTCTGTACAGCCTGGATCATCTAATTCGTCACAAATCCCATTTTCATTTATATCATTTATACACGTTCCCGTACAGTCATAATATTGCGGAGGGAAATAACAATCTCCTTCATCAGTTGCATCAGGATTATAATTACAGGCAGTTGAGTCTGTGCAACCCTCAATTTCTAGCTCGTCACATATTTCATCACCATCAACATCATTGTTACAGTCACCATTACAGTCGTATACTGTTTCAGGATAAGTACAAGAACCATCATTACAGTTGGCGGTTGAATTATAATTGCATGCGCTATTGTCGTTACAGCCGTAAATAAGATCATCAAATTGTCCTATAAAATTTGCAGATAAAAGTTCTCCAAAACCATTTAAAGCATATGAATCCGAAAAAGGAGGGGTTGTGTTCATGCTTGCTCCATTTTCATCAACGGGAAAACTTTGATCCCCAATTTGTAAAAACCAGGTGTAATTTTCTCCATCTGCAAAGCCATTATCTAGACCTGTTTCTGTTCCCCAAGCGGCAAGAGATGTCGTTTCACCAGTCCATTCTGTGTAGCCACCACATGTATATTGATTAGAGTCATTAACAAAGAAAACGCCTATAGTGGCACACAGCGGTAAAGGATCACCGTTAATGGTTATGTTTTCTGGCGAGTTGATAACAATAGTTGCGTTTGAGCCAGTATTTGTAAACTCCCAAATTAAGTTATAACAAGAGCCGTCGTCTAAAGTGGCTTCTGAATTATAGTTTGCTGCAGAAGGGTCTGTGCAACCAGGTGTGCCAGTGATTTCACCACTAAAAGTTGCAGAGACTATTTGTCCAAAAGCATTTAATGAATATGAATTGGTGAATGGTGCAGTTGTGTTCCATGTTACAGCATCGGCAATAAATGTTTGGCCATAAATTTGAACAAACAAAGTGTACTCTTCGCCTATTGCAAAGCCGTTATCAAGACCTGTTTCAGCTCCCCATGCGGCAATTGCTTGATTTCCTTCACTATTATCAATAATTTGATATCCTCCACAAGCATAGTTATCATTATCATCTGTAAAAAAAACTCCAAGTAATGCCCCATCTGGCATAACATCTCCATTAAAAGATATTGCTGGGTTACTAAAGGCAATGGTAGCGTTTGAGCCAGTATTTGTAAACTCCCAAACTAAATCATCATAAGAGACATTTTCGTATTGACAATCTTCAGCGATAAAATTAGAGTTTGCACATTCATCTCCAGAATAATTAACAGCTTCAGAGTCTGAACATCCTCCACTAACAATAATACAAGATCCATCATCTACATCTGCACTAGGGTCATAATTAAAAGATAGAGGGCAGGTACAGCCACCAGACAAACAAACTTCTGTCAGAACAGTACTATTAGAACAGTCTATATAATTTGCAGCTAAAGGATCAGAGGTGCAACCCTCTTCAAATATACAGTCATCGTTAGATCCAAAGTTTAAAGCGCCTTCACAAAAGCAACCGCTATTATATTGACATAACTCTGGCCCAGAATTAAAGTATGCGTCTGCGGGACAATAGTTTGATGCGCTTGGGTCATCGCATACTCCATTTGCAATACAACCTAAAGCTGCGTTATATAATGATGTGCAATCATCACAGTCTTGAGAGTAAATTGAATTAGTTAAAGCAAAGAAGCATAACAAGGCAATATATTTGAAAGATCCTTTCATATTTTTTTATTTAATGTATACAATTTGGGGCTACTAAAGAGTTAAGATGCATTCTCTTTTAATAACAAAGTTAGTAAAATAATCCCCAAGTCATTTTCCGGCTATAAAAATAAGCAAAAAAAGATATACAAAAGCATCTGATAAGTAACAAACAGGTTTTTAATTAAGGATTAACAATTAATTAACAATTTTCTCACAAACAGTTGATAACTTTAGTGATTGAGTAGCCAAGAAAAAAGATAAATAATTGTTATATTTGAGCTACTCTTTAGTTAACCCTATTTATTAACTTATTTATTATAATAAAATGAAAAAATTAATTGCCCTATTACTTTTATGTGGTAACGTAGTTATTGCACAAAGTTTAATGATTACTGAAATAACAGATCCTCAAAATTCTAATGATGCTGGAAGGTATATTGAAATACATAATCCAGGAACAGAGGAAGTGGATTTGCAGGATTATGCTTTACAGCGTTGGACTAACAATAATGCAGACCCACAGTCTGCTGTTTCTTTAACTGGAACGATTACTGCCGGAGGATTTTATGTAGTGTGTAATAACTCTGATAAATTTTTAGCAACTTATGGAATGGAGGCTAGTCAGGATATTGGAACAGGGGGTCCTGCCGATTCTAATGGTGACGATAATATAGCTTTATTAGGTCCAGATGGTTCTATTATAGATTTATTTGGAACGCCTGGAACAGATGGTTCTGGCACTGGTCATGAATTTGAAGATGGTAGAGCGGAAAGAGCTTGTCAAACTTCAGCTTCTTCTGTATGGATTGAGGCAGATTGGAATATAGATAACGATAGTGGTGGTGGTGATGGAAATCAGTACGCTCCTGAAGGATTTGATCCTTTTAGTTGGGATTGTTCTGATGACACAGAGGTGATTTGTGATGATGGAAATATTTGTAATGGTTATGAGGTGTGGGATCCTATTGATGAACTATGTGTTGATGGTGAGCCGTTAATGTGTGATGATGGGGATCCAAATACAATTGATATTTGTGATGAAAATACGGGCTGTGTGAATACTTTAATGTGTGATGATGTAGATGAAGATGGTGTTTGTGATGATGTTGATGATTGTGTGGGTGCATTCGATTGTGCAGGTATTTGTAATGGTGATGCAGTAATTGATGATTGTGGAGTGTGTAATGGAGATAATTCTACTTGTACTGTGGATGTGACTTTTTCTGTTGATATGAGTGTTGAGGGTGTTATAGAAACCGATGGCGTTTTAAATGAAATTAAAGTGAGAACATCAACAGAAAATGGAGTATATAATCCAAGTGAGTGGGTAGTAATGGATGATGCAGATGGGGACATGATCTATACAGCAACAATGACTTTATTTACAGCCATTGACTATGGCTACAATTTTAATAATAGTGATGGTTATGGATACGAGTCAGGCTCTACGCTTAATGCTTGTGCTGGTGGAAATTATGGAAATGATAGGTTTTTATATTTATATGATGGAAGTTTTCTTTTAGAGACTGTATGTTGGGAGTCATGTGATGCTTGCCCCGCAATTGTAGGTTGTATGGATAATGATGCATGTAATTATAACGAATTAGCGGATATAGAAGATAACTCATGTACGTATCCAGTAGATGCATGTACAGATTGTGATGGTAATAACTTAGGTGGTCAAGACTGTGCAGGTGTATGTGGTGGAACTGCAGAAGATTTAGGTTGTGGTTGTGGAAACGCAGCAGCAGCTGAAGGATTTGATTGTGATGGTAACGCATTACCTTCTTCTTGTGAAGCAGATCTTACAGCTAGTGAAAGTTATGAATTAATTAATGAGGATGGACAAACTTTAACTTACCTTACAATTCCTCTTTCTGATTATATAGGGTATGTATTGAATAATGTAGAATATTCTATTAATTGGAATAATCAAGGTTGGGGAGGTACTAGTAGTGAATCTAATGCTAGAGTAAGACTATTTGATGCAGATGGTAATGTGGTAGAAACTTTTGCAACGATTTATGAAAACAGTACAGACGGTTCTAACTATGAAAATTATACGGAAAGCTTAAGTACTTCTATTGTAATTAATGCTGGTTATTATGTTGCTGTAACAAGTTCAAATCCATGGTATGGTGGATGGGAATCAAATATACAATCTGCTAGTGTATCACTTGTTGTTTCATCGGTAGTTGACTGTGCAGGTGTTTGTGGAGGTGATTCAGTGGTAGATGAATGTGGTGTATGTAATGGTGATGGTATTGCTGAAGGTGCATGTGATTGTGATGGAACTGTAGTAGAGTGTGCAGGTGTTTGTGGAGGTGATTCAGTAGTAGATGAATGTGGAGCTTGTGATGCTGATGCTTTAAATGACTGTATACAGGACTGTGCAGGAACATGGGGGGGTGATGTAGTAGTTGACTGTGCAGGTGTTTGTGGAGGTGATTCAGTGGTAGATGAATGTGGAGTATGTAATGGTGATAACACATCTTGTAGTCCAGCTCCATTATTTTTCTCAGAACATGCAGAGGGTTCAGGACAAAATAAATATTTTGAGGTTTATAACCCAACAGATGAGATAGTAGATTTATCCGATTATATATTTGTAAATTGTGCAAATGGATGTGATGATTGGGAATATAATAGCGATTTTGCTGATAGTGCAACTATTGCCCCTGGTTCTGTATATACTGTTTGTCATAGTTCATTTGCGGGTGATCAAACATTGTGTAATGAAATAAGAACATTATACCATAATGGTGATGATGCCCAAGGGTTAATTCATACACCAACAAATACATTACTTGATGTATTTGGTCAAATTGGTGCTGATCCAGGTAGTGGTTGGGAAGTAGCAGGAGTTGCAAATGCGACAAAAGATCATACTCTTGTTAGAAAATGTGGAATTACACAAGGTAATACAGATTGGACTTCTTCAGCAGGAACAACTGCAGATGATTCAGAATGGGTTGTGTATGATCAAAATTATTGGGACGACTTAGGTATTCATATATTTACATGTCCTGTAGTTGTTGATGTTCCAGGCTGTACTGATTCCGGGGCTTGTAATTATAATATTGATGCAACTATTGATAATGGTACTTGTGGTATAGTAGATGACTGTGGTGACTGTCAAATTCCTTACTGTTATCAATTAGGTTCTGCTACGTATGTTGGAATTTCAGATTGTAATGTTGGCCCATATGGTAATACAATACAATCATTATTGCCACCAACACTTGGTCAGGTATGGGTTGGTGTTGATTCATCTAACGAGATTTGGTTAGCAGGACTTGATGAGAATGGATCTTTTTTTAATCCTTATTGGAATGCAAATTGCAGTAGCACGCCAGGCTGTACTGACAATGATCCATTAACTAACGGTGGTGTAGCGTGTAACTATAATTATGCAGCAACTGAAGATGATGGCTCTTGTACTTATGCTACTGAATTTTATAATTGCCCGGATGAAAATGGTGTTGTTACATGTATTAATGATAATGATGGTGATGGTGTTTGTGATGAATTTGAGGTTCCAGGATGTATGAATGATGCAGCATGTAATTATAATATGCAAGCAACAGATGATGATGGTAATTGTGAGTACACATCTTGTTTAGATTGTGCTGGAATGATGTTTGGTTCTTCAACTTTAGATAATTGTGGAACGTGCGACAGCGATCCAACTAATGACTGTGAAGCAGATTGTGCAGGTGTTTTTGGTGGTGATTCAGTTTATGATCAATGTGGAACATGTGATAATGACTCGTCAAATGATTGTGAAGCAGATTGTGCAGGTATTTATGGTGGCGATTCTGTTATTGATCAATGTGGAACATGTGATAATGACTCGTCAAATGATTGTGAAGCAGATTGTGCTGGTGAATATGGTGGTTCAGCTGAGTTAGATCTTTGTGGAGTATGTAATGGAGATAATACTTCTTGCGGTCCTGAAGCTTTATTTTATTCAGAATATGCAGAAGGTTCGTCATACAATAAATATTTTGAAATCTACAACCCAACAGATCAAACTGTTGATTTATCTTACTACCAATTTGTAAATTGTTCAAATGCATGTGATGATTGGGAATATTTTACAAATTTTGCCGACGGAGCAACTATTGCTCCAGGTTCTGTATATACTGTTTGTCATACGGAATTTGCTGGAGACCAAACATTATGTAATGAAACAAGAACATTATATCATAATGGAAATGATGCACAAGGAATAATACACGTTCCTACAAACACATTATTGGATGTTATAGGAGATGTTGCAAATTATACATATTGGGATGTAGCTGGAGTTTCTCAAGGAACAAAAGATCATACTCTTGTTAGAAAATGCGGTATTATACAAGGTAATACGGATTGGAATTCTTCTGCAGGAACAAGTACAGAAGATTCAGAATGGATTGTTTTAGGATATGATGATTCAGCAGCAAATTGCGATGCGGAATCAACATCATGTGAGCAAGATAATTGGACGAATTTAGGTTCTCATGATGTTGAGTGCCCAATATATGGCTGTATGGATCAAGCTGCTTGTAATTACAATTCTGAAGCAGAATTTAATGATGGCTCGTGTCAAGTTGATGACTGTTTAGGGGTTTGTGGAGGTTCTGCGTTAGTTGATGACTGTGGGGAATGTAATGGAGATGGATCATCATGTTTAGTTAATGTTACAGTATCTGTAGATATGAGTGTAGAGGAAGCTTCAAATGTTTGGGTAAGAGTAGGAACTGTTAATGGAGAATACAATCCTAGTGATTGGTATGAAATGGATGATTCTGACGGTGATATGGTATTTACTTATACTTTACAATTATCATCTGGATATGAGTATGGTTATAACTTCAATACATCCGTGGATGAAACAGGATATGCTTCAGGCGGTGCTTATGAAGATGGTTGTTTAGATGGTGAGAGTGCATTTTCATTTAATGAAGAAACAGGATTATATGATTGTTCAGCATTATATCCTTGTGCAGGTGGGGCTTATGGAAATGACAGGATTGTATCTCCTAGTGAGGATATGGTTATACCAACAGTTTGTTGGGAATCATGTGATGATTGTCCTGAAATAATTTTAGGATGCACAAATTCATCAGCTTACAATTATGATGATACTGCAACAGAGGATGATGGAACATGTGTTTTAGAGCTAGTTCCTGATAATTTATTTTTTTCTGAGTATGCTGAAGGTTCTTCAAACAATAAATATTTAGAAATTTATAATGGAGGAACAGAGGCAGTTAGTTTATCTATGTATGCATTTCCAAGTGTGTCAAATGCGCCAAGTGTTTTAGGTGAATATGAGTACTGGAACACATTTCCGCAAGATGCAGAAATAGCACCAGGGGACGTTTATATTATTGCTCATCCAAGCGCTGATGCAGCTATTTTAGAGCTTGCTGACCAAACTCATCAATACTTAAGTAATGGAGATGATGGATATGCTCTTGTATATGGATTTGAAGGATACTCTGTTGTTTCAGAGGATTGTAATGATTCTGAATCATGTATAAATCCAGATTGGGTTAATCCAACTGCTCCATGTACTATGGAAATGGCGCCTGTAATTGGCTGTGATGGTGTGCAATATTCAAATCCTTGCTTAGCACAAATAAATGGTGTAACTAGTTATACAGATTTCTTCACTGGAGAAACTACTAACTTGGACTGGGATTGTTCTTCCACTACATCTACTCCAAATTTTGTAGTATTAGATTGGATTGGAGATTGGAATGGTGATCCAGGTTCTGCTTGGGCAGTGGCTGGAAATTCAAGTGGAACAAAAGATCAAACTCTTGTTAGAAAATGTGGAATTATACAAGGTAATACAGATTGGATAGCTTCAGCTGGTACTACTGAGGATGATTCAGAGTGGATAGTTTTAGATCAAGATGTTTGGACTTATTTAGGCTCACATGATACAGAATGTCCAGTAATTTTAGGTTGTACTGATGGAGATTCATCTACAAATGGAGGTGTGGCGTGTAATTATAACTCTGACGCTACAGATGATGATGGTTCATGTCAATATCCTGCAACAGGATATGATTGTGATGGCAACTGTTTAGAGACATTTACTGTTGTTGTTGATTGTTTACCATGTACTGAAACAGAAGTTTTAGTTACGTGGACAGAGTTTAATTTAGCTACTTGTACATACACGGAAATGTGTGAATGTCAGTGTATTGATGCTGATTCTAATGGGGTTTGTGATTCTGAAGAACAACAAGTTTCTCAAAGTATTGATTTAGTTAGTGGTTGGAGTATGTGGTCAACGTACATATCTCCTGAGGATGCAACTATGCCTAATCTATTTAACAATATTGAAAATGACTTAGTAATTGTTAAAGATGAGGGAGGAAACGTTTACTGGCCTTCGTTTGATTTAAACAGTATAGGTTCTATACAAATTGGAAAAGGTTATCAAGTAAAAATGAGTTCAGCAAATACACTAGTTATTGAAGGAGACTTAATCCCTTTTGATGCTTCCTTTAATTTAGTTAATGGATGGAATATGATGGGTTATTTACACCAAGAGCCTTACTCAGTTGAATCTATGATGTCAACTATGAATTCTAGTAATTTAACTATAATGAAGGATTCTTGGGGTAATGTTTATTGGCCACAATTTGCATTGAACAATATTGGTGATTTGTCACCAGGTCAAGGGTATCAAATTAAATTAGCTGGTTCATGGAATTTCTCTTATCCTGCAGGGGGCGGAGCTAGATACGGTGATGTTTATACTGAGAGACCTGTTTATTTTGAAGAGCCTGCTAATACAGGAAACAATATGATTATTGGTTTACCACTTAATTCATGGGAGTCTACTCCAACTATTGGAGATGAAATAGCTGCTTATGGAGAAGATGGAGAACTAATTGGAAGCACTACTTTCCAAGGAGATCATATTGCTCTTACTATTTGGGGAGATGATTTAACTACTGATAAGAAGGATGGAATAGCAGAAGGAGAATCAATCAGCTTTAAATTATGGAATTCTCAAACAGGATTTGAAAGCTCTCTTGATGTAAGGTGGTCAGAAGGTGTTGGTTTCTATACCACAGATGGAATAAGTATAGCAGGACAAATCATTTTAGGATCTGAATTAACTACTCAAAAGCAATTAGTTAGAATAACGGATATGCTTGGAAGAGATGTTAATGGAGATGAGAAAGATGTGATGTTACTATATATTTACGATGATGGTAGTATAGAAAGAGTATACATCAAAGAATAATTATAAATAAAACTATATTATAAAAAGCCCTGAATTTTTCAGGGCTTTTTATATAATTAAATGATTAAATTGCTAAATCAAAGGAAATTAATAGATGTCACAAAGTATTTTAATAGTTGATGATGAAAAAGATATACTAGAATTTTTAGGGTATAATCTTAGAAATGAAGGATATAAAGTTACACTTTGTAATAGTGGGGAAGAGGCAATTAAGATAACTGAAAATTTTTCACCAGATTTAATAATATTAGATATTATGATGGGAGGAATAAATGGTGTTGAAACTTGTAGATTACTCAGAAAAAAAGAAAACTTAAAAGAATCATTAGTAGTTTTTTTAACTGCTAGAAATGAAGATTTTTCTGAAATTGCTGCCTTTGAAGCTGGGGCTGATGATTATATATATAAACCAATTAAACCAAAAGTTTTTTTAAGTAGAATTCAAGCAGTTTTGCGTCGAATCAATAAAGAAAAAATTCAAAAATTTGACAATATTAAAATTAATTTTGAAAGTATGGAGGTTTCTATTGATGGTATAAAAAAAAATTTAAGAAAAAAAGAGTTTTTATTGCTTAAGCTGTTAACATCCAAGCCAGGAAAAGTTTTTAGAAGAGATGAGATATTAAATTTAGTTTGGGGGCGAGATGTTATTGTTGGTGATAGAACAATTGATGTGCATATTAAAAAACTTAGAGAAAAAGTGTCTTCTGAAAAAATTAAAACGATAAAGGGTTTTGGCTATAAATTTGAATTTTAAAAATGGAATAAATAGGTTACAATAATTACTATTTTTTGTAAATGAAAAGCGATAAAAAAAGAAAAAAGAAACATTATATAATTAAACAAATAAAGCAGCAGCAAATTCAAGATTTGAAACGTGCTGCTAAGTATAGAAGAGAATTTTTAGGTAATGTTTCTCATGAGTTAAAAACGCCAATTTTTAATATTCAGGGGTATGTTCACACTTTATTAGACGGGGCCCTAAATGATGATAATGTAAACATAAAATATTTACAAAGAACAAGTAAAAGTATAGATAGATTAATTGCTATCATTGATGATTTAGACTCTATTTCAAGACTAGAATCTGATGAATTAAAATTAGAAAAGACAAGTTGGGATATTTTAGAATTAATGAGTGAGATTTTCGAGACATTTGAAGTTAAAACTAAAAAAAAAAATATAGAATTAATATTACCCAAAAGAAAAAGATCTATCATGGTTTATGCTGATAGAAATCAAATAAGCCAAGTGTTATATAATTTAGTATCAAATGCTATTAAATATGGGAGAGAAGGGGGATTTGTTAAAGGTATAATCAAAAATAATGAAACAAATATCATCCTGACAATACAAGATGATGGGATAGGGATTGAAAAACAAAATATACCAAGATTATTTGAAAGATTTTATAGAGTAGATAAAGGAAGGTCAAGAGAGGAGGGGGGAACTGGTTTAGGTTTAGCTATCGTGAAACATATTCTAGAAGTTCATGAAGAACAAATAAGTGTAGAAAGCACGAAAAATACAGGAACAAAATTCAGTTTTTCTATTAAAAAAACTATAATAAATGAATAGAAGGGATTTTTTGAATTTTTTAGGAAAAAGTGTAGCTCTTAGTGCAATATCCCCATTAATTAATAAAGCAAGTACAATTCAATATATTAATCAGCAAAAAATACAAGGGATATCTCCTTCAAAAATTGATGATGTAGTATTAGCTGAAGGACTTAAATACCAAGTTTTAATTTCATGGAAGGATAGTATTAATAAAAAAGAGTTTTTTGGTTTTAATAATGATTACATAGCATTTATACCTGGAAAAAAATCTAATGAGGGTTTTTTATGGGTCAATCATGAGTATATACATCCTCTATTTTTCTCTGCTAAACCCAATAATCAAAAAACCTTAGAAGACGTTAAAGAGGAAATGAGAAATGTTGGCGGAAGCTTTTTTAGGGTATATAAAAATTTTAAAACTTGGAAGATAGATTTAAATAACAAGTTTAATCATAGAGTTAGTGCACTAGATAAAATAACTTTTGATAATAATATAAATATCAAAGGTTCTTCAATTGCAATAGGGACTTTAGCTAATTGTTCTGGTGGAATAACACCATGGCGAACAATATTAACTTGCGAAGAGAACTATGATATGTTTTATGGCGAAAGAAATTTAAGTGATGGTTCAATTTATAAAGCATCTTATGATGTGGGTTGGACCAAATTTTTTCCATTTCCTCCAGAACATTATGGGTGGGTAGTTGAAATCGATCCATTTTCTAGAAAAAAAAGAAAATTGGTTTCTTTAGGAAGATGTGCTCATGAATGTGCTACTGTTAAAGTATTAAAAGATAATAGAATAGTAGTATATACAGGTGATGATATGGATAATGGTTGTTTATACAAATTTATTTCAAAATCGCAGGGTGATCTTACTCATGGTAAATTATATGTAGCTTCATTGCAAAAGAAAAAATGGATAGAAATAAATTATCAAAAACATAAAGTTTTACAAAAGAAATTTAAAAATCAAATAGAAGTTTTAACATACCTTAGAGAATCTGCTAAATTAATAGGGGGGTCTGAGCTAGATAGGCCTGAAGATATAGAAATTGATCCTTTTAATGAGCATGTTGTAATTGCTTTAACTAATAATTATTCTAAGAAAGACATGCATGGAAGCATTTTAAAGATTCAAGAAAAAGATGGACGTCACGATTCATTAGAATTTGATTATGAAACTCTTATTAGTGGTGGAGAGTCTACTGGTTTTTCTTGCCCAGATAATCTATTATTTGATAAATCTGGAAACTTATGGTTTACTTCTGATATTTCAGGAAGCAAAATGAATAAGTCTGCAGAGTACATGTCATTTAAAAATAATGGTTTGTTTGTTTTAATTAGAAATGGCTTTCAAGCTGGAGAAATTATTCAAGTAGCATCTGCACCAGTTGATGCTGAATTCACAGGTCCATGTTTTTCTCCTGATGGCAGAACACTTTTTTTAAGCGTTCAGCATCCAGGAGAAAGAAGTCCAAGTAAAGAAAAATTAACAAGCTATTGGCCAAAACAAAAAGGGGGGCCAAAATCTTCTGTAATTACTATTGAAGGAAAATTAATTGATGAACTAATTAATTTTTAAAATACTTTTTAATTACATTTATATTAAAGAAATACAACTTTAATTTGGACTTTTTAGATAACGATATTAAAAATTTTGAGCCTATATCTTTAAAAGAAATGGACTCAGTTTCATTAATGAAAAGAGTTGACACAAAGTTTGTTTTTAATAGAAAGTTATTAGAAAAGCTATTTGCTCAATTAATAAATCATTATAAATTATTAAACATTGATGGAACGGTAAAATCAAAATATAAATCTCTTTATTTTGACACAATTGATTTTAATTTTTTTTTGAATCATCATAATGGGAAATTAAATAGATCTAAAGTGCGCTTTAGAGAATATATAGATTCTAAGATTTCTTTTTTAGAAGTGAAAAGAAAAAACTCAAAGGGTAAGACTATTAAAAATAGAATCAAAGTAGATAGTATTTCCACGCATCTTACTGATACGCAAAAAAAATTTATTAAAAGTAAACTTGAAAGGGTTGGAGAGTTATTTTATTGTCATAAAAATTTTTTCCGAAGAATAACACTGGTGAATAAAATACTTAAAGAACGAATAACCATTGATTTTGATTTAGAATTTGAAAATGAAAAACAAAAAATTGTAGATAAAACAAATTATATTGTAATTGCGGAAGTTAAACAAGAAAAGACTAATAGGAATTCTTTTTTTTATAAATTAATGAAAGAAAACAACATACGCCCTTCAAGTATGAGTAAATATTGTATAGGGACATCTTTGTTTAATAAAGATTTAAAAGCGAATAGGTTTAAAAAAAATTTTCGCATTTTAGAAAAAAATAATAATTAAAAAAATAAGACTATGGAATTTTTGGGAATAGAATTTTTTGATCAAAAAGACTTTATAAAATTATTAATCAGGGCCAGCTTTAATTTACTTATTGTTGGGGGAATTGTATTAGGGCTGTATTATCCCTCTAATAAGAACAAGAATTATGTATTTACATATTTATTAATTGCTGTAGTTGTATTTTTCCTATGTTTTCTATTAGAAAATGTAAAGCTAGAATTAAGTTTTGCTTTAGGTTTATTTGCAATTTTTGGAATAATTAGATATAGAACAGAAACAATCCCAATTAAGGAGATGACGTATTTATTTGTTGTTGTTGGCTTATCTGTCATTAATGCTTTAGCAAATAAAAAAATCAGTTATTCAGAGTTATTGTTTGCGAATTTTGCTGTTGTCGGTTTAAGCTATTTTTTTGAAAGAATATGGTTGCTACAAAGTACCTTAAAAAGTAAAGTGGTTTTATATGAAAAAATCGATATGATTACTTCTGAAAAAAGGACTGAGCTGATTAAGGATTTAGAACTAAGAACGGGCTTAAAGATTGAAAAAATAGAAATAGAGAATATTGATTTACTACGAGATACTGCAAAAATAAAAATCTTTTATATTGAATAAATTTTTTTTTCATTGTACTTTATTTTTTAGTTTTTTTGTTTTTTCACAAAACAATGAGATTGAGTTATGGGGAAAAATGAACTTCAAAGACAAGATAAATAAAAATTTATTTTTTTCTTTAGAGCCTGGCTCAAGATATAATTTAGATAATTTTTTTTTCACAAAACAGTTTTTAGATATATCGTTAGAACATTATATATACAAAGGTCATTTAGGGGAATTGTCATTTGAAATAGGGGGAAGATTAACCAAGATGCCCAATCAAAGACGGTTAGGAAAAAGACAATATTTAACTACATATTATTCAAAAAAAATTCAAAAATTTAATATTTCCTGGCGGTCTAGGTTGTTTTTTGAACAAAATATAACGAATTATAACAGACAGTATTTTAGAAATAAATATACTTTCCAGTATAATAAATATGATTTTTTTAGGCCATTTATTGATGGGGAATATTTATATGGACTAAACTCAGAGAATGTAAATAAGTTTCGATATAGTTTAGGGAGTTCTTTTAGATTTTCAAAAAAAACGACAATAAAGATATTTTATAGATTACAGAATTCTGAGGAAATAATTCAGAAGAAAAAAACAATTTTTGGTGTATACTTAACTCAAAAATTATAAATGATTCTTATATTTGATTAAAGCACTTTAATTACTTAAGCCATGAAACAATTTTCTTATTTTCTTATTTTCTTATTTTCTTTTTCTGCTAAATCTCAAATATTTTTTTCAGAATATGCAGAAGGGACATCATACAATAAATACTTAGAGATATATAATCACTCAGATCAAGTTGTAAATCTAACTAATTATGGTTTTCCAAGTTGTTCAAACGGGTGTGATGTGGATGGAGAGTGGGATTATATGAACTATTTTCCTGAGGGAGCAGTTATAAATCCTGGGGATGTTTATGTTATTTCTCATCCAAATGCTATTAACCCATCTAGTCAATATTATACTGAAGAAATAGCACTATATAGTGATTATGAATTTACATATTTAAGTAACGGTAATGATGTTTTTGCATTGATTAATTTAGAAAATCAACAAATTTTAGACGTTGTAGGTGCTGTTGGGCCAGACCCGGGAGAAGGATGGGATGTTGCCGGCATAGCTAATGGAACAAAAGATCATACACTAGTAAGAAAAAGTGATGTTAATATAGGTAATGGTGGGGACTGGATTAATTCAGCAGGTACTAATGAAAATGATTCAGAATGGATTGTTTTAGATAATGAGGTATGGAACAATTTAGGTTTTCATGAATGCAATACTTGTGGTGTTACAATTATTTATGGCTGTACAGATCCGTTAGCAGATAATTTTAATCAAGAAGCGACAATAGATGATGGTTCTTGTGAGTACTCTTTTATGGATGGTTGTGTTGATGCAACAGCTTGTAATTATGACCCATTAGCTTCTAATGGTTTTTTTAATTATACAAATACTGATGCAAATATGACAATAGCTTTAGAATTTTCAGTTGGTAATACAGCTGGTTTAGAAATGGGTGATGTCGTTGGTGTCTTTTACACAAACTCATTTGGGGATTTAGTTTGTGGAGGAACAGGCCAATGGAATAATGAATCTTTAGCGATTGCTGCTTGGGGAACAGAAGCCGGATTAGATAATGGATTTGATGTTGGCGAGGAATTTGAGTTTATAATTCAAAAAAATAATGGGCAAATGTATTTAACAAACTCGTCTATGAATACATCTCCTCCTTTTTCAGGTACTTATACTGCGAACGGTTTTGGTCAAATAACAACACTATCTTTTACTGACCTCTTGTTAGATGAAGAAAACTGTCAATACCCAGAACAATATTATGACTGTGCTGGAAATTGTCTTAATGATTCTGATGGAGATGGAATTTGTGATGAATTTGATTTAACAATAAAAGAAAGTACAATACAATCTAAATGCATCAAATTATTTGATTTAATGGGTAAAGAAATATTTCAAGAAACAAATACTTTATTTTTTGAAATTTACGATGACGGCTCTGTACAAAAAAAATATATTATAAAATAAAAATAATGTGATTAATTAATCACAATTAAGCAAGGTAGCCTTTTATAATTAAATCATTGTATTACAACCCCTTAGGTCTGACTCTTTTAGTCTACCTAGAACCTTAAATTTATTTTTATCTAATATTCCGAAATCCTCTGTTGCTAAAAAAGCACAACTGTGTGTATTACATAAATCAATTATATTAATGCCACCAGATGAACTGTTATTTATTTTTAGAGGATTTTGTTTATCTCTAATTAATATTTTTTTCCATGGAGGGCTTTTGAATTCTCCATTTTTTAAGGAATAAGATTGAGATAATAATTCAGTCATTCCGTATTCAGATTGAATGGATTTTATTTTGAACTTCTCTTTGAGAATTTGATAAAGTTTTTCTCTAATCATTTCGTTTTTTCTATTTTTCATACCACCAGTTTCAATAACATAACCGCCGCTTAAATTAGTATCATTTTTTTCAGCAAAATCTAATATGGCAAATGACAAGCCTAATATTATAAAAGGAATATTTTTTCTTTGCACTTTTTTTATAGAATAAAGCAATTTATCATGGTCATTTAAATAAAATCCACTTTCCAAGTGATCAGATTTTTTGATAAAAAGATTACACATATGAACAAGGGATGAATTAGGTGCTTCGTTTTTATTTGGTGTTAGACAAAAAAAACAATAATTGTTTATTTTTCCCCAGAATTTTTCAAAGCAAACCAAGCAGTTTTTTTCATAGAAATTTAAATTATTAATATAATGCACACTTTTTTTTTCAGACGTTGTGCCACTGCTTAAAAAATAGTGAATAGGTTTTATTTTTTCACAAATTATCTTCTGCGATTTAAAAAACTCAATTGGTAAAAATGGGATTTGTGTTATATTTTTCACTTTATCTACTTTACAACCTAACAAATCACAGTACTTTTTATAAAAAACATTATGATTGGCTTGGTAATTAAATAACTCAAGTGCTAATTTTTTAAAATCAGTTGTGTTTGAAATCGAAAATATTTTTTTGTGAAAAGTAGATATATCCATTACCCTTAATTTAATAAAAATTGATATATTATCTAGAAATTATTTATATATGATTAATAATTAATATTCATGAAGAAAATACTTGTTTTATGTACTGGGAATTCGTGTAGAAGTCAAATGGCAGAAGGTTTTTTAAAGCAACTTGGTTGCTTTGTGAGAAGCGCAGGAATAGAGAACCATGGAATTAATCGTTTTGCAGTAAAGGTTATGGCTGAATTAAATATTGACATATCTAAGAATTTATCAAAAAAAATAGATGTATTTAATTTAAATGACTTTGATATAATAGTTACGGTTTGTGATCATGCTAGACAAACTTGTCCAAGTATTTCAACAGTAAAAAAACAAGTGCACCAATCTTTTATAGACCCCACTTTAGCAAAAGGAACGGAAAAGGAAAAATTAAGAGTTTATAGGAGGGTAAGGGATCAAATAAGCCTTTTTTGCGACCAACTTTTCAATCAGTATTATGGCTAAAAACAAACTACAAAAATTCAAAGAATTAGAGACATTTAACAATACTATACAGCCTAAAAAAGAATTGTTATTAAAGGATAATTTTAAATTAAAAGGTAGTTGGGATAAAGAGTTTAAAAACACAAACCCAATAGTTTTAGAATTAGGTTGTGGTAAGGGGGAGTACACTGTAAATTTAGCTAAATCTAATCTTAATATAAACTATATAGGCATTGACATTAAAGGCTCTAGAATATGGAAGGGCGCGAAATTAGCAGTAGATAATAAATTGAGTAATGTAAGATTTTTAAGAACACAGATAGAATTTTTGCCCTTTTGTTTTTCCAAAAATGAGGTCTCAGAAATATGGATAACCTTCCCCGATCCTCAGATTAAATATAGAAGAAGAAAAAAAAGACTTACTGCTATTAATATGTTGACAAAGTATAAAAGTATTTTAAAAAAAGATTCGTTGATGCATTTAAAAACAGATAGTCAATTTTTATATGGATATACTTTGGGTGTTTTAGAAAAAATAGAGGCTAAAATTATTGAAAGTTCTCATGACATTTATAATTCTTATTTAATTGAAAAAAATAAATTTCTATCAATTCAAACTTTTTATGAAAAGAAATTTCTAAAAAATAATAAACCAATAACTTATATTTGCTTTCAGATAAATTAATATGTCGTTAACAAAAAAAGAGATTTTAGACATTTTACAAGGTATTAATATACCTGGGGAAAATAAAAATTTAATTCATTTTGATGTTTTAAAGAACCTTTCAATAAAAGATAAAGACATTAAAATTCAATTTTTAATAAAAAACCCTACTTTACAATTCAGACAAAAAATAAAATTTCAAATCAATGATTTTATTCAAAAAAAATCACCAGGGAGCAAATTAGATATTGACTTTATTATTAATAATAGTAAGGCTAGTAGTGAAAAATCTAAAAAAACGATTAGTGGAATAAAAAACATTATTGCCATTGCTTCAGGAAAAGGTGGTGTTGGGAAATCTACAGTTTCTAGCAATTTAGCTGTTTCATTAAGTATGCTGGGTAAAAATGTTGGACTTATTGATGCAGATATTTATGGGCCATCGATGCCAATTATGTTTGATGTAGAAAAAGAAAAACCAGTGGTTTCTAATATAAAAGGCTCATCTTTAATAGAGCCAGTTGTATCTTATGGTGTAAAATTATTATCAATAGGATTTTTTTCAAAACCATCTGACGCAATAGTATGGAGGGGGCCAATGGCCAGTAAAGCTCTTAATCAAATGATTCACCAAGCTAATTGGGGAGATTTAGATTACTTAATTATTGACCTTCCACCAGGGACAGGAGATATTCATTTAACATTAGTTCAGTCACTACCTTTAACAGGAGCAATCATAGTAACTACTCCACAACCTATTTCATTGATCGATGCAAAAAAAGCAGCAGCAATGTTTAAAATGAAAAACATTAATGTTCCTGTTATAGGCATGGTTGAAAACATGTCTTGGTTTTCTCCGGAGGATAATCCCAATAAAAAATATTATATATTTGGTAAGGCGGGTGGAGAAAACCTTAGTAAGGATTTAGAAATACCACTATTATCTAACTTTCCTTTAATTGAAAGTGTTAGGGAATCTTCTGATGTAGGAAGGCCAGCGGCTTTACAAAGTAATAAAACATCAAAGATGTTTAAAGATTTTGCGGAACGGGTTATTGAGAAAACTAATGAAAGGAACGAAAATTTGAATAAAACAAAAAGGGTAAAAATAACCCATACAAAGGGTTGTTCGTAACAACTATTATAATATGAGTGAGTTAAATTTATTTGAAAGAATTAATAAAGGTCTAGATGAAATAAGACCATTTTTAAATGAAGACGGGGGTGATGTTACCTTTATTAAGGTTACATCTGATTTTGAGTTAGTAGTTAGATTAGAGGGGGCTTGTAGAACATGTGAGGTTAATCAAATGACTTTAACAAATGGAATAGAAGAGTCTATCAAAAAACATGCCCCAGAAATAAAAAAAATAAAATCTATATGATAAAAACAGACATTATAATTATAGGTTCAGGGCCATGTGGATTATTTGCAGTTTTTGAAGCCGGATTATTAAAAATGAAATGCCATCTCATAGATTCTCTTCCAATCCCTGGAGGGCAATGTTCAGAAATATATCCTAAAAAGCCAATTTATGATATACCCGCATATCCTGAGGTTTTAGCTGAAGATTTAGTAGAGAATTTAATGCAACAAATAAAACCATTTAAACCAGGCTTTACTTTAGGTGAGAGAGCAGAGTATTTAGAAAAAAATGGGGATGACTTTATTGTAATCACGAATAAAGGAACTAAGCATAAGGCACCAGTTGTAGTTATTGCAGGGGGACTAGGGTGTTTTGAGCCGAGAAAACCATTAATTGACAATATTTCTGACTTTGAAGGTAAAGGCATAGAGTATATTATTAAAGACCCAGACCTTTATCATGGAAAGGAAATAATTATATCAGGGGGTGGGGACTCAGCTTTAGACTGGGCCATTTATTTTGCAAAAAAAGCTAAGACAGTAACTTTAGTACATAGAAGGAGTTCATTTAGAGGACATCTAGATTCTGTGGAGAGTATTAATGAACTGGCAAAAAAAGGAAAAATTAATTTAATAACAGATTCTGAGGTTTGTCAGTTAGAAGGTGACGGTGAATTAAGAGAGGTAATGATAAAAAATAAAAATAATGAAAACCTTTCTATAAAAACAGATTTTTGGTTTCCTTTATTTGGTTTAGTTCCAAAATTAGGGCCAATAAAAGATTGGGGATTAAATTTAGAAAAAAATGCAATTTCAGTTAACACTTTTGATTATAGCACCAACATTGAGGGGGTCTATGCTATTGGTGATGTAAACACATACCCAGGAAAGTTAAAATTAATTTTATGTGGATTTCATGAAGGAGCGTTAATGGCTCAATCTGCCTTTAAGCGAGTTTTTCCTAATCAAAAATCTTCATTTAAGTATACAACGGTTTTAGGGGGCATAAAAGGTTTTTAAAATGAAAGATATTACAATTAATGTTATAGATGAGTCAGGAAAAAAACACAAATTAATAACTCCTCTTGAAATGGGTTTAAATTTAATGGACGTATTAAGGTCTCATGATTTAGTTGAGGGTGCATGTGGAGGCATGGCTCTTTGTGCAACATGCCATTGTTATGTTGAGTCAAAACATGAAATTTCTGAGCAAAAAGATGATGAATTAGCAATGTTAGATCAGTTATTTTCAGTTGATGAAGAAAGAAGTAGATTGGCTTGTCAAATACAAATTGAAGAATCAATAGATAATATTACAGTAAAAATTGCTTCTCCGGATTAGGCTATATGATTTTATTTTGGAATAATACAAATTGGTATTGAATTCATTTTATGACTATTTTGCTTATTATGTTTTTTATATAATTCAACAATTTTTTTTTCTTTTTTGTTTAAATTTTTTTTATTTAAATTGTTCATTGCCCATTCAATTTCTTCATATGTAGCACCTATCTGATCTTGGTCAGTTCGGTTGTCGTTCCATAATCCATCAGTTGGTTTTGCAATTTGGATTTCATTAATTATTTTCAAATACTTAGCTAAAGTATAAACTTCAGACTTTAATAAATCTCCTATAGGGTTTATGTCTACTCCCCCATCACCATATTTTGTAAAAAAGCCTATACAAAAATCTTCTATTTTGTTTCCAGTTCCAACCACAATTCCATTTTTGGAGCTTGCAATTTGATATAATGTTGTCATTCTTAATCTAGCTCTTGAATTAGCAAGGCCTAAATTGTTTGTTACGTTTTTTGGAATAGTATTTTTGAAAGTATCAAATACGTTACTTAGGTTTACAACAATACTTTTAACATTGGAATAGTTCTTTTTAAGCCATTTAATATGTTTTTCAGCTAAGATTAGTTGTCTTTCGTTTTGGTGTATTGGCATAGAAACCACAAAGGTTTTTATTTTTGTTTCAGCACATAAAGTAGAGGTTAACGCAGAATCTATACCGCCTGAAACACCAATAACTAAGCATGAAATATTATTACTGGAACAGTAATTTTTAATCCAATTAATAATATATATTGTTGTTGATTTAGAGTTCATTTCACAAGATTTAAAAAAGAAATCCTAAGCTTAATCCAAATTGGTTCATAAGAAAAGTTTCATAAGAAATATTATTGGTGTTATTCCACCCTTGAGTTATTCCGTTCTTAATAAAAAGCTCTGCATATATAGTGGATTCTTGTTTTAAAGAATACTCTGTCCCGATGGAAATGTTTAGCATCAGCATGAAAGTTTTTGCATCACTTAAATCGTTAACTGAAATTTCATTACTTCCCTCTGCATTGTCTCTTAATTTAATACCTAGAGAAGGCCCTGTTTTTGCAAAGTATGTTAAGTACCCAAAGGGTCGTGATTTCATTTTCACTTTTAAAGGTATTTCTAAGTAATGAGATTTGTAATTTATTGTTTCAATTTGACCACTTTTTTTTGAAATTTCAAATCCAGATTGTAAAGAGTGGTTTTCTGTTATTTGGTATTCAATACTATATCCGTAATTAAAACCAGCTTTTCGTTGCTCTTGTCCGAAATCATTGGTGTTAATTGAATTGATCGTTGGGGAAATATAAAGCCCCATTTTTAAATTTTGAGAGAAAATAATAGTCAAAGGGCACAATAGTAATATTGTAAAAAATAGTTTTTTCATAGTTGAATTGAATTTTAATTATAAATTTAATCTTTAGAATGAATAAAATGAACAAGTACTTAGTAATTTTTTTTTCAATTTGGCTAGTTTTTTTGGCTTCTTGTAGCAAAAAAGAAAAATTAAAAAAAGAAAAATATAAAAATAAAAAAAAATTAAGTCAATGTAATAGAAGTCAAGATGTCTTTAGATCAGAATTAAATTTGTTTGAGCAGGATGAAAGTAACTTAGATTCAATAGTGAATTCTCTAAATAAAGATTATCCATATTTTTTTCATGATACCTTAAAGACATTTTTTAAAGAGATTGCATTAGATTATAATTATAATATAATTTTTGATTCAGTTTATGTGAAATTTAATGATATAGATATGCTATCTATAGATATTAATAAAGGATTTTGTGTTTTAGAAAATTATTTCCAAAATTCAAATCCTAATATTATTACTATGATAGATGATGACGTGGTCGACACGTTTTCACCACCGTTTAATCCAATAGCATTTGATTATGAAAAAAATATAATTTTAATTCAGCTTCAGTGGTTTTTGGGTAAAAGTCATATTTTTTATACTAATAGGGCTCAGCCTATTCCAGATTATTTGGCTGAAAGATATCAAAAAAAATATATCCCTTCTATGATTTTTAATTCAATAGGGTCTTTTTATTCAAAACGCAACAAAAATAATTCTGAATTACTGACAGCTATGATTAATGAGGCTAAGCCATATTTTTTTGCAGAGCTAATGCTCCCTCTGGAATCAGATAATATAATTTTCGGATCAACTCAAAACGATATAGATTTTTTTAATCAAAATGTGGCATCCGTTTGGAAATATATTTTAGAAAACAAATTCCTTTTTTCTGGAGAATCAATTTTAAAGCAACATTTTATTCAGCCCACTAAAACTACTCAGTTAGGAACTCCGGGCAGATTTGGTGTTTGGATAGGTTGGCAAATGCTTAGGTCATATTATAATAATAACCAAGTAACTCTTCAGGATATTTTAAAAGAAACTAATTATTTAGAGATATTAAATAAATCAAATTATAAGCCTTAAAAAATGAAACAAAGAAAAGCAAATATTGATATACAAATTTTATTAAATGAGAATAACATTCCAGAAAAAATTTCTTGGAAGGCAACTGATAATAATCATCAAGCAAATGCACAAGCATTTCTTTTGTCATTTTGGGATACAGAAACAAAAAACACATTTAACATTGATTTGTGGAATAAAGATATGACAATGGAAGAGATGAAGTTTTTTGTATTTCAAAATTTGTTAAAAATGTCTAATATTCTTGAGAGATCTACTGGGGATGAAAATTTAGTCCAGGCAATGAAGGTTTTTTCAAAGAAATTTGGAAAAATGGCAGAGGTGCTAAAGAGTTAAATTATTTAAGTCTTTAATTTTTAATAACACTTCTTCTCCCCCGATCTTCTTTTTAGAAGATGAAAGTATATAGGGAGGAGGAGTTTCCCAATATTTAAGTAGTTCTGAATTCTGGATTTCTAATGAATGGTTAATTTTCTCATTATTTAGTTTATCTATTTTAGAATATAATCGAATAAAGGGAAGGTTACTTTTTCCCAACCAGTTCATGAATTCAATATCAATTTTTTGTGGCTTTATTCGAATATCAATTAACAAAAAAATACATCTTAATGTAATACTACTCGTCAGGTATTTTTTAGTAAAAACATTAAATTTCTCTCTTTTTGTTTTGGATGTTTTAGCATACCCATATCCTGGTAAGTCTACTAGATACCATTTTTCATTTACTAAAAAATGATTAATTAACTGGGTTTTTCCAGGTGTAGATGAAGTTTTAGCTAAAGAGCTATTAGTTAGCATATTTATAAGAGATGATTTGCCAACATTAGACCTGCCTATAAAAGCATACTCAGGTTTTGGTTCAATTCTTTTTGTTTCTTCAAAAGAGGCAGAACTTGTAATAAATTTAACTTTTGAGATTTTCATTTTCTATATTTTGAAGCCAATTAATAAGAATTTTATTAAAAGCTTTAGGTTGTTCCATCATTGCGGCGTGACCACATTTTTTAATCCAGAAAATATTTGATGATGAGATGAGTTTATGAAACTCTTTGGCTACTTGCGGGGGGGGTCACCGTATCATTTTCACCCCATATTATACAAGTCGGGATTTGAATTTTTGAGAGTTCATTTTTCATATTATGCCTTATTGCTGATTTTGCCATTGCTAATATTTTAATTAATTTCTTGCGATTATTTACAGTGTCATATATCTCATCTACTAATGACTTTGTTGCACACTTTGGGTCATAAAAAACTTCTTCAGTTTTATTTTTTATATAATTGTAGTCGCCTCTTTTAGGAAAAGAGCCTCCTAGGGCATTTTCATATAAACCGGAACTACCTGTTAGTATTAATCCTTTTATTTTTTCTTGAAAGTTAATTGTATAAATAAGTCCAATATGACCCCCAAGAGAATTGCCTAACAAATAAACATTATTTAGCTCCAGGGCTATGATGAATTTATTTAAAAAAACACTTAATTCTTTTGCGCTGGTTTTTAATAATGGTAGTTCATAAATAGGCAGTAGGGGCATGATTATTCTATATCCTCTTTTTGGAAGCTCTTCTATACAGCTTTTGAAATTACTTAGGCTACCCATTAATCCATGTAATAAAATAATGACTTGACCTTGACCCTCATCAATGTATTTAAAGTTATTTTTGGCAATAATTTCCGATTTCATTTTCGCATTTTTTCAAATTTAAACATTTTATGGTCTACTTTTAATTTCAATTCAGACAAATATTTAATCTAATAACCGCATACTTATTAACAAAATAAAAGCCAATTGTTGATTAATTGTTGATATTATGTTGACAAAAATTGGTGGAGAAAGGTGGGAAAAAGTGGTATATAATGGCTAGTTTTAACCTTATTTAATTTATAAAGTGGAAAAACAAGTCATGTCAGGGTATCTAATTGGAGTTTATGAATGTAAGGTGGACTCTAAGGCTAGAATGATGATTCCGGTACAATTAAAAAAACAACTAGGATCTGCGTTAACAAGCTCTTTTATATTAAAAAGAAGCGTGTTTCATAATTGTCTGGAGTTATTTACAATTGACTCATGGAATTCGGTTGTAAAAGATATTAACAGATTAAACAGATTTGTTAAAAAAAACAATGACTTTATTAGGATGTTTACGGCTGGAGTAAAATTAATTGATTTGGATTCAACAGGTAGGCTATTAATTCCAAAGGATTTAAAACAATATGCTAATATAGAAAGTAATATAGTTTTATCTAGTTCGGGAAATATGATAGAGTTATGGAATAAATCTCTATATGAAAAAACAATAAAAGAAAAAGAGTCAGATTTTTCTAGGATGGCAGAGGAAGTTATGGGTGAAATTAATAATAATCAGAATGAATGAATTTCATAATCCCGTACTGCTTTCAGAATCTGTTTCGGCTTTAAAAATTAAAAAAGATGGAGTTTATGTAGATGTTACATTTGGAGGTGGAGGTCATTCTAAGGAGATTTTAAAAAAATTAAATAAAAACGGAAAGTTAATTGTTTTTGACCAAGACAAACAAGCGATTTTAGAAAATAAAATATTAGATGAAAGAATTATAGTTATGAACACAAATTTCAGGTATTTAAAAAATTGTTTAACATCCATTAGTATAAACAAAATTGATGGAATAATAGCTGACCTAGGAGTTTCTTCATTTCAGATTAATACTAAAAGAGGTTTTTCTTTTAATTCAGATCTTGAATTAGATATGAGAATGAATCAATCATCATCATTATCAGCATTAGAGGTTTTAAACGAATATGACAAGGAAAATTTAAGTAGAATTTTAAAAGAACATGCAGACTTTAATAATAGTAAGAAGTTAGCAGAAAGAATAGTCTCCTATAGAAGGAAAAAAGATATTCAAAATTCGAATGATATATTAAACATTTTTGAAGGTTGCTTTTATGTTCCTAAAAAAAATCAATTTTTTGCTAGAATTTTTCAAGCAATAAGAATAGAAGTTAATGATGAGTTAAATGCCCTTAAAGACTTGTTAAAAGCATCTTTAAATTTATTAAATCCAAGTGGCCGATTGGTTGTTATTTCATACCATTCAATTGAGGATAGAATTGTTAAGACATTTATGAAGTATGGTCACTTTGAAGCATTTGTTAAAAAAGATTTTTTCGGCAATCAATTCCATCCATTTACTTTAATAAATAAAAAACCTATACTTCCTTCATCTGAGGAAATGAATTCAAATAATAGATCTAGAAGTGCAAAAATGAGAGTTGCAGAAGTAAATAAATTAAGCAATATGCAATTTGATGATGTTTAAAAATCTAGTAATAAATAACAGTTGGATAATCGTGTCACTAATATTCTTAATGTCTATTACTAGCGTTATTGCATCACTTTTAATGGATCAAAAATTATATACTAAACAAGAAAATAAAAATCAATTAGAAATCTTGAAAGCTGAATTTTCCCATACAAGAAAAGAATTAATTGATGTTAAAAGAAAAGTAATTGTTAATGCAGAGAAGTTTGAATTAAAAAGAAGATCAAATATAATTCTAGTTAAATATGAATAGAGAGTTGAATATAAAATTAACAATAGTATTAATAAGCTTTCTGTGTTTTGGAGGCCTTATTATATACTCATTAATTTATATTTCTGATGATTTTGCAAAAAATTCTGTAACACCAAAGATATTATATGCTTCAAGAGGAGATATATATAGTTGTAATTATCAATTAATGTCGACAAGTCCAATAATGTATAATATTGGAATAGATCCAGTTTTTGCAAAACAAAAAAATAAAAATTTTGAAGCAAAGTTAGAAGCTTTGTCAACTTATTTAGATGAAGCGGGTTTTCAAGATCAAAATAAATTTTTACAAAATATTAAAAAGTGTATTAATAGGGACCAAAGATATCTTTTGATAAAAAGACAAGCATCTATATATGAAAAAAAAGAAATTAAAAAATTCCCAATTTTAAATAAAGGAAAAAACTATGGTTATGTTGAGGAAATTATAAAAACAAAAAGGTTTAAGCCAAATAACATATTAGCATCAAAGGTTTTAGGAAGAGTTGATTCTTACGAAAAAGATAATATGTATTTGCAATTTGGAGAAAAGCAAAAGCCAAAGGGGGGATTAGAGTTCACGTATGATTTTTTATTAAGGGGGCAAGATGGATATTTTTTACAAAAAAAATTAAAAAATAATGTGTCAAAGCCTCTACCTTCTATATATACTATACCACCTAAACACGGCAAAGATATTGTTACTACCATTGATTTAAAGATACAAGAGCTTGCACATAATTCACTAATCTATCAATTAAATTATTTTGATGCAAGATTTGGAACCATAATTATAATGGAAGTAGAAACAGGTCATATAAAAGCAATGGTGAATTTGGGAAAATTAAATTCATCAACTTTTAAAGAAGACTGGAATTATGGAGTTTATGGAAATCCTCTTTTTAATAATTTCAAAAAAATGGAACCTGGCTCAACTTTTAAACTAGCATCTTATATGGCCTATTTTGAAGATGGTGGCACGCCATATGATACAATTAATACAATGAATGGAGTTTTTAATGTTCCAAATACTAAAAAGAAAATTATAGATTCAGAAAAAAACTTAGGAGTGATTTCATTTTCTGAAGCATTTGCAACTTCTTCAAATGTTGGGATTGCTAGATTAATTTTAAAAAAATATCAAAAAAATCCAAATCAATTTTTAAATCATATTAAAACATTTGGCCTCGCTAAAAAATCTAATATAGATTTAAATCGAGAACCGAATCCTTATATTTCTAATCCAAAAAATACAGGTTGGTCAGAAATAAGTTTGCCATGGATGTCTTATGGTTATGGTTTAAATCTAACACCATTACAAATTTTAGTTTTTTATAATGCTGTTGCTAATAATGGGATTAGAGTATCACCAAAATTAGTAACCCACTATATAGATGAAGGAGATACCATACCATTAATTAGAAATTTTATAAGTGATGAGAAAATCTGCTCTACAGAAACATTAAAAAAAGCACATTATATATTAAGGTATGCTATAACTGAAGGAACAGGAAAAAAATTAAATGATTTGAAAACTAGTGTGTCAGGCAAAACGGGGACAACCGTTACAAATTATCATTCAAAAGAATCCAAAAATAAAACTTATCAAAGTTCTTTTGTGGGTTTCTTTCCGTCTGAAAAACCGAAATATAGTTGCGTGGTATTAATTGACAATCCCAGTCCTGAAAAGGGTTATTATGGTTCAGATGTAGCGTTGCCAGTTTTTAAGAGAATAGTTGAGGGGCTTACATATCTTGATACTATTAAAATTAATTCTTCTGTTTTTTCAGATTATTCTTTTAATCAAAGTATTAATTCAGGTGATAAAAAATTATGAACATGAAATTATTAAAAGATATTTTACATAATGTTAATGTTCAAACTTTAATTGGCGATGATAAAAATTCAATCAATAAAATTGTTTTTGAATCTAAAAAATGTGAAATAAACACATTGTTTTGTGCTATACCAGGAAATGTATTTGATGGACATAAATTTATAGATGATGCCATAATTTCCGGAGCAACAGCAATTGTTTGTGAGAAATTACCAAAAAAACTAAAAGAAGGGATTACATATATTAAAGTTAGAGATTCAAGAGAATCTCTTAGTTTTATTTCAAGTAATTTTTTTGAAAACCCATCAAAAAAAATAAAAGTTATAGGTGTTACTGGTACTAATGGAAAAACAACAATAGCTACGTTATTATTTAATTTATTTCGACAGCTTAAATATAATTGTGGATTAATTTCTACGATAGAAAATAGAATAAATGACTTTGTTTTTTCATCAAGCTCAACCACTCCAGATTCAATAAAGACTAATGAGCTGCTAAGTAAAATGGTGTTACATGGTTGTAAATTTTGTTTTATGGAGGTTAGTTCTCATGGGATTAAACAAAGTAGAATTTTAGGAATCAATTTTGCATGTGCTGTTTTTACTAATATTAGTAGAGACCACTTAGATTATCATAAAAATTTAGAAGATTATGTTTTAACAAAAAAGAAGTTTTTTGATGATTTAGATAGCTCATCTATTGCATTTTTAAATAAAGATGATACTTATTCAGAAACAATGGTGAAACATTGTGAATCAAAAAAAGTATTTTATTCAATTGATTCACAAAATGCTGATCACCGAGCAGAAATATTAAAAAACAACTTCTCAGGTTTAGAAATAAAAATAGACGAACATCATTTTAAAACTAAAATTACAGGTTATTTTAATGTTTATAATTTATTAGCTATTTATTCAGTTGCGGCTCGATTACATTCAAGTACAGAAGACATAATTAAATGCATAAGAAATTTAGAAAATATTTTAGGTCGTTTTAATATTATCAAATCTAAAAGTGGAGTAAATATGATTATAGATTATGCTCATTCTCCTGGAGCCATTGATTCTTTATTTAAGTCGATTTATAAAATTAAAGATAGTAGTCAGAAAATAATTACGGTTGTAGGATGTGGAGGCAATAGAGATGTGGGAAAAAGACCAATGATGGGGAAGATTTCATATGTAAACAGTGATATTTCAATATTTACAGCAGATAATCCAAGAGATGAGGACATTATGTGCATCATTAATGAAATGAGCTTAGGTATAAATTTTCAAAAAGAAAAAACATTAATAAAAATAACTGATAGAAGAGAAGCTATAAATGAAGCAATAAAATTAGCTGACAGAAATGACATTGTTTTAATCCTTGGGAAGGGACATGAGAAATATCAGGAAATTAAAGGAAAAAAGTATCCCTTTGATGACTATGTAGAAATAAAAAAATTTTTAAAATAAATTGCTATGATATATTATTTAATTGATTTCTTAAAAGACAAAATTTTATATGGAGAGCAAGTCTCAAATTTATTTTCATATATATCTTTTAGATCAGCCTTGGCAGTTATTTTATCTCTTGTAATAACAACTTATTTTGGAAAATCAATTATTTCGCTATTACATAGAAAATCTGTTGGTGAGAATGTTCGTAGTTTAGGTTTAAAGGGTGAGTCAAAAAAAGAAGGCGTTCCAACTATGGGGGGGCTCATTATATTGATGGGGATATTGGTGCCAACTTTACTTATTTGCAGACTTCAGAATATATATGTAATCCTTATGATTTTAACAAGTGTTTGGATGGGATCTATAGGTTTCATAGACGATTATATCAAAGTATTTAAAAAACAAAAAAGGGGGTTAGCTGGCAAATTTAAAATTTTTGGTCAGGTTTTTTTGGGATGTATAGTAAGTCTTATTTTATATTCTCATTCAGATGTAACAATTCAAGAGAAAGATTTTTCTAAATTAAACTATGAAAATAATTTCCAGTATAGTCAAGATGATAGTTTTATAATAAATGAATTTTTTCAAGATGAAAAAAAATCTACAAACACAACAATTCCATTTTTCAAAAATAATCAGTTTGATTACTCATCTATTTTAACATTTTTTGGATTTGATAAAAAGTGGACATGGTTAGTTTATTTACTTATTGTCGTGTTTATTATATCAGCAGTTTCTAACGGAGCAAATTTAACTGATGGCATTGATGGTTTAGCAACAGGAACTTCTGCTATTATTGGGACCTGCCTAGCTGTTTTTGCTTATGTTTCCAGTAATGCAGTTACTTCAAATTATTTGAATATAATGTTTATTCCAAATAGTGCAGAATTAGTTGTTTTTATGTCTGCTTTTGTTGGGTCATGTGTTGGTTTTTTGTGGTATAACTCTTATCCTGCACAAGTTTTTATGGGTGATACAGGTAGCTTGTCAATTGGTGCAATTATTGCTGTTTGCGCTATTGCCATTAGAAAAGAACTTTTAATTCCTATTTTTTGTGGAGTTTTTTTTATTGAAAGCTTGTCTGTTATTTTGCAAGTTTCTTATTTCAAGTACACAAAAAGAAAATCAGGAATAGGAAAAAGAATTTTTTTAATGTCTCCCATCCATCATCATTTTCAAAAAAAAGGAATTCATGAAAGTAAAATATCCACTAGATTTTGGATTGTTTGTGTTTTTTTAGTCATCATCGCTTTTGTCACATTAAAGATTAGATAATGAAAAACATTTTAATAATAGGTTCAGGCAAAAGTGGTATAGGTGCGTGTAAGTTAGCTATATACAAAAAATATAATGTAAGACTCACAGATTGCAGAAAAATAGACAATAAAATAAAGGAATTTTTAAGTTCAGTAAATGTTTCTTATGAAGAAAATAAACACTCTAAATCTAATTTAGAATGGGCTGATGAAATAATTATTAGCCCAGGTGTAAGTAACGATGCGGAATTTGTTCAATCAGCAAAAAAAATTGGAATCCCTATTTATTCTGAAATAGAGTTTGCTTTTAGATTTACAAATAAACCTGTTATAGCCATAACAGGAACAAATGGAAAGACAACAACTAGCTCTTTGTTGTTCTATACATTAAAAAACGCAAAGCTAAACCCAAGGCTTTGTGGTAATGTAGGCGTTTCGTTTTCTGAAGTTTTAGTAACCGATCCGGGTGATTTGTATGTTTTAGAAGTAAGTAGTTTTCAATTAGAACACATATCAAAATTTAAACCAAAAATAGCAGTTCTTTTAAATCTTTCACCAGACCATTTAGATAGGTACGGTTTTAACAAAGAAAATTATTTTGATACAAAAATGCGAATACAGTTGAATCAAGATAATTTAGATTCATTTATTTATTTAAATGATGATAGCAATATAATATGTAGGCTGAATAATTTAAATCAACAGAAATTATTCCCATTTGAAAATATTAAAACAAAAAAACATACATCCGCTTGGATAGACAATAATCAATTAATAATTAAAAACAATAAAAATTTATTTACTATGTTATTACACGAAATGGCCCTACAAGGCAAACACAATGTTTATAATTCAATGGCAGCAGGGATAGCTTCAAAAATACTTGGAGTTTCTAATGATGTTTTAAGAATGTCACTAACTAATTTTAAGGGAGTTGAACACAGATTAGAAAAAGTGTTAAAATTAGACGGGAAAGTATTTATTAATGACTCAAAAGCTACTAATTGTAATGCTGCTTATTTTGCATTAGAGTCAATAAAAACACCGATAGTTTGGATATGTGGAGGTGTTGATAAAGGAAACAATTATGAACAACTAAATGATTTAGTTAAAGAGAAAGTGCATGCTATTATTGTAATTGGAAAGTCCTCTAGGAAAATAATTAATCACTTTAAAGAAATTGTTCCAAATATTGTAAAAGTTGAAAATATGCAATCTGCGGTTCATCAATCTTATATGCTTTCTAAATATGGAGACAGTGTTTTATTATCACCTGCTTGTGCTAGTTTTGATTTGTTTAAAAACTATGAAGAAAGAGGAAGGGTTTTTAAAGAGTGTGTGTTTGGACTATAAAAAATGTAATGTTGTTAAGTAGTTTTTTAAAAGGAGATAAAGTAATTTGGTTAATAGCCACTTTTTTAGCGTGTATTTCTTGTTTGGTGGTTTTTAGTTGTTCAAGCTCAATTAAGAATTTACTCACCCATTCATTTCATTTATTAAGCGGTTTTATATTGATGTTATTTTTTTCTAGAATGCATTATAAATATTTAACAAACGGGTCTATTGTTATTTTCATTTTTTCAGTTATTTTATTACTAATAATTTTGTTTAAACCCTTGCCTAATATTGAAGGTGTCGTAGATTCACGTAGATGGATAAAAATTTTCGGATTAAATTTTCAACCCTCTGAATTAGCAAAATTCAGTTTAGTTTTATTATTATCTCGAAACCTTTCTGTTCTTAGTCATAAAAGCATGTCTTTCAAAGATCATTTCAAGTACTTTTATTTACCTATATTAATTGTCTTTGCTTTAATATTTAAATCAAATGGATCAACGGCATTAATTATTTTAACTATTTCTTTTATAGTTTTATTCATTTCAGACTTTAAGATTAAAAGTATTTTTAAATTTTACTCATTTAATATTATTTTAGTTTTTTTTAGTGTGATTTTATTATCTCAGTTTTCATCTAACAGTAGAGTTGGTACGTGGAAAAACAGGATCAATCATTATTTAAATGGAGAAGTAAATTATCAAGTTAATATTGCTAAAAAAGCTATTTCTTCTGGAAAATGGAATGGGTTAGGCCCAGGTAAAAGTGTTCAAAAACATGTTTTACCACAGGCATCCTCTGATTTTGTTTTTGCTATTATAATTGAAGAGTATAGTATTATAGGTGGACTATTTATTTTAGGACTATATATTATTTTTTTAATTAGAATTATTGCAATTTCTACAAGGATTAAATTAATGTTTCCATATTTATTATTACTTGGACTAGGAATTTTAATTGTTTTTCAAGCCTTTTTAAATATTGGTGTATCCTTAGGGATTCTTCCCGTTACGGGACAAACCTTGCCATTAGTAAGTAGAGGTGGTAGTTCAATATGGATTACATGTGTAACAATAGGAATTATTTTAAATATTTCATCTAAATTTCAAAAGAAGATAAGTTATGGTTAAAAATAAAATAATAATTAGTGGAGGGGGTACAGCTGGACATATTTTTCCAGCTTTATCTATTGCTGAAGAATTAGATAATTCCAGCTTTGATTATGATATTTTATTTGTAGGAGCCAAGAATAGAATGGAAATGAAAAAAGTGCCTTTGGCAGGTTACAAAATTAAGGGATTATGGATTGATGGAATACAGAGAAGATTTTCTCTAAGAAATTTAATTTTCCCAATAAAATTATTATTAAGTATAGTACACTCTTTTTTTATTATTGTTAATTTTAGACCTAAATATGTAATTGGCACAGGAGGCTTTGCGAGTGGTCCAATTTTATTTGTAGCAGCCATGTTAGGTGTGCCAACTTTAATTCATGAACAAAATTCTTTTCCTGGAATAACTAATAGATTATTGGCAAAAGTAGTTGATAAAATATGCGTTTCGTATTATGGGATGGAAAAGTTTTTCCCAATTAAAAAAATAATAAAAACAGGCAATCCAATTAGAAAAAAACTTTTAAAAGATTGTTCTATACAAGAAGCTGAGATTTTTTTTAGTTTTAATAACAAAAAAAAAACAATTCTGATTATAGGTGGGAGTTTAGGAGCAGGTCCAATTAATAAACTAGTTGAGCAAAAAATTAATTATTTTTCTAATTATCAAGTTATTTGGCAAACTGGAAATAAAAATCATCAAAAATATAAACAATTAAGCTCTAATTTAAATAACATTTTTGTTGTTGATTTTATAGATAGGATGGATTTAGCATATGCTTTAGCAGATGTTGTGGTTTCCAGAGCGGGTGCTATTGCTATAACAGAAATATGTTTTTTACAAAAAGCATCCATTTTAATTCCTTCTCCATATGTTTCAGATAATCACCAAATGAAAAATGCAAAAACATTGGAAGATAAAGAAGCGTGTTTAATAATTGAGGAAAAAGACTTAGAAAATAAGTTTATTTCTACACTTGATAAATACTTAAATAATACAAATTATAGGTTGACAATAGCTCAGAATGCTAAAAAGTTGAGTGTTAATGATTCATCTAAGAAAATATTGGATGCATTAAATATTATTTTGTAATTATGATTAATATGAATATAAAAAATCAAGCTGAAAATTTAGATTTAAATAATTTAGATGCTGTATATTTTATTGGTATTGGTGGAATTGGAGTTAGCGCCTTAGCTTTTTGGTGTATTGAAAGAAACATTAAAGTTTTTGGTTATGATAGAGAGAAGAATAACATTACAAATAAAATACAGTTACAAGGTGGAGAAGTGTTTTATGATTATAATATATTATCTGGTGAACATAAAAGTAAATCTAGACATTTTGTAGTTTTAAATTCATTTGTTAAGAACTCTAATAGTATTGTTGTTTTTTCTGCGGCTATAAAAATCAATCATCCCATTAGATCTTTTTTTGATTTTAATAAAGTAAAAAGTATAAAGAGAGCAGATTTTTTAGGTCTAATTAGCGCAAATTATAAAGTGGTAGCAATTGCAGGTACTCATGGTAAAACTACCATTAGTACTATTTTGACTCATCTTTTAAAGACTTCAGGTAATGATTGTACAGCTTTTTTAGGTGGAGTGTCAAAAAATTATGAATCTAATTTCGTTTTAGGATCAAATAATATTATGGTTATAGAAGCTGATGAATATGATAAGTCCTTTTTACATCTAAAAGCTAATATTATTTTAATTTCATCTATAGATAAAGATCATAGTGATACATATCCTACGTACTTAGATATGTATAATTCATATATTAAGTTTGTTGTAAATAGTCTACCAAATCTGAGCAATTTAATTATAAAAAAAAATATAATTTTACAGTCAGAAGACTTACCTGAAATCACTGAGTATTCTTTGTCAGAAACTGCAGATTATAATTTAAATTTTAGAGATAATAAATTGGGAGGATTAGAATTAACTTTTTTAGAAAAAAATAAAAAAACAAATAATTTTCAAAAGTTAAAAACTTTTAATGTTTCAAAACAACCAGAACATAATTTAGAAAATTTTTTAGCCGCTTCGATTATTGCCTTAAAACTAGGTGTTAATATTAATGATATTGCTAAAGGAATAACATCATTTTTAGGTGTTAAAAGAAGATTCGAGTACCATATAAATACCAAGAAACAAATTTTTATAGAAGATTATGCCCATCATCCTGAGGAAATAAATGTATTAATTGGTAGCTTAAGAAAAATGTATGAGTTTAAAAAAATTACTATGATTTTTCAGCCTCATTTATTTTCCAGAACAAAAGATTTTTTAAATGAATTTGCCGTGTCACTTTCTAAAGTTGACACTTTAGTTCTTCTAGACATTTATCCTGCAAGAGAACTTCCTATAAAGGGCTTTAGTATTAATAAATTATTTGGATTAATAAAACTAGAGGATAAAGTTTTAGTTTCAAAAGAGAAATTAATACCACTGATATCTAAGTTGAAACCAGAGCTGTTGCTTTCTGTTGGCGCTGGTGATATAACTATATACAGTGAGGAATTAAAGAGAGTATTGTTATGAAAAAAAGAATATTAAGCAATATCGTGTTTTTTTTAACAGTTTCTATATTTGTATTATTTGCATTTAGCAAGTCTGAAAATAATAATATAACGGATTTTGAAATTATTTTTAAACAGAATGATTATCAATATATAAACACTCAAGAAGTTTATGATAAAATAAATTTTCAAAATAAACAAAGTACATATTCTATAAAGGATATAAACACGAGATTGTTAGAAGATTCAATTGAGATGCTAATTTATGTCAAAAATGCTGAAGTATATTTATCATTGGATAATAAATTAACGATACTTATTCAGCAGGAAAATCCTTTTATTAGGACGGTGATAGATAATGATATTTGTTTTTTAACTAGAGATAGTGTTAAATTAAATGTAGTCGATGGCCAATCACCTAATGTTCTCTTTTTTATTGATGACATAAGTTTGAAGCCATGGGCTGAAACTTTATATCTAGCGGATTATTTATATGGGAATAGGTTTTTAAAATCTATAATTAATAAAGTGTCATACAATCATAATTCTGAATACATATTACATTCAGGTTTATTTGATTTGAAAATAAATATAGGAGATGTAAGTAAATTGTCTGAAAAAGAAGACTTAATAAAGCTATATTTTACAACTATTGTTAATGATGAAAGGCTAAAGAATAATAAAGTTAAAGTCCTAAATGTTAAATATGAGGACCAACTTATATGTACAAATGAAGAAGTTGTAAGTAACAAATGATAAAATGGAAGTTTTGAAAGAAAAAATTAATAAAAATGATTTTTTTGTTGCCTTAGATATTGGTACAACAAAAATTGTTTGTTTAGTTGGAAAAAAAAATGAACATGGAAAATTAGAAGTTTTAGGCTATGGAAAATCAAAGTCATTGGGGGTAAAGAGGGGTGTTGTTGCTAATATTGTTCAAACGATTGAATCAATTGAAAGTGCCTTAAAAGAAGCAAAAGAAAAAACCAATTTAGATATTATTGAAGTTGCTGTTGGTATAGCAGGGCAACATATAAGAAGTATGCAACACATAGACTATATAATTAGAGAAGATTCAGAAAAATATATAGATTTACATGATACAAAAAAATTAGTGAGTAATGTTAAAAAATTAAAATTAGAGCCGGGTGAAGAAATTATACATGTTTTAGCTCAAGAATACAAGATAGATAATGAGTCAAATATTTTAAGGCCAGAAGGAATGTGTGGAAGTAAATTAGAAGCAAATTTTCATGTTGTCGCAGGTCAAATTTCAGCCATGAATAATATAACTAGATGTGTCCAAGATGCAGGTCTTAAAGTAGCGGATATACATTTAGAGCCTTTAGCTTCTTTAGAGTCCACGGTGACTGAGGAAGAAAGAGATGCGGGAGTTGTTTTAGTTGATATTGGTGGAGGGACAACTGATATCGCTATTTTTAAAGATAAAATTATCCGACATACAGCTGTAATACCATTTGGTGGTAATATAATAACAAATGATATAAAAGAAGGCTGTTCAATTATAGAAAAACAAGCAGAACAGTTAAAATTAAAATTTGGATCAGCACTTCCCTCAGAAAATAATGAAAATGAAATAGTTTCCATACCTGGCTTAAAAGGTCATGAGCCTAAGGAAATATCAATTAAAAATCTATCTAAAATAATAAGAGCAAGACTAGAGGAGATATTAAATGATGTAAATAAAGAAATAAAATTATATCAAGATAGTAATCACCAAAGAAATAAATTAATAGCAGGAATTGTTTTAACTGGAGGAGGAGCGAATTTAAAACACATAAAACAATTATGTGAATATGTGACGGGCATGCCTACTAGAATTGGTTTAGCTAATGAATATTTAGATCATACATCCCCAGAAGAATTATCAAGTCCTATATATGCTACTTCAGTTGGTTTAGTTTTGAGGTATATGAATAATAAAAAGATGGCTCCAACTGAAATTGAAGATGGAGAGGCAGAAGATTCGAAAGATTTTTTTGGAAAATGGGCAGAAAAATTTGTAACAGGTGCTGGTAAATTAGGTTCTTTGTTTGCTAACGAAAATTTAGAAGAAAAAAATAATGACAATTAAAAAATTAACAATTTTATGAAAATAGAAGATTTAACTAATGATAATTTAAATGAAGAAAAAAATTCTTCAGATAATTTTATGGAGTTTGCAGATAGTTTAGATTTTGAAGTTGAAGATCAGAAGAGCGCCACAAGTATTAATATTCAAGATGACTCAGTTGTAGAATTTGATCTTCCGAAGAATCAATCATCTGCCATTAAGGTTATTGGTGTTGGAGGCGGTGGAAGTAATGCAGTTAACTATATGTTCGAACAGGGTATCCAGGGGGTAGATTTTGTTATTTGTAACACTGATGCACAGGCCTTAAATAATAGTTTAATTCCTACACAAATTCAATTAGGAATAAAGCTTACTGAGGGTTTGGGAGCAGGTGAAGATCCTGAAGTTGGTGAGAATTCAGCATTAGAAAGTATTAATGAAATTAACACCATCTTGAAACAAGGAACAAAAATGGTTTTTATTACTGCAGGAATGGGAGGAGGAACAGGGACAGGTGCGGCACCTATAATTGCTCAGAAAGCAAAAGAGTTAGATATTTTAACTATTGCTATTGTGACTGTTCCATTTTCTTTTGAAGGTAAAAAAAGAATGCAACAAGCCCAATTAGGCATTGAAAAAATGAAGCAGCATGTTGACTCTTTAATTGTTATTAATAATGATAGACTTATTGAGATATATGGAACGTTAGGATTTAAAACTGGGTTTGCTAAATCTGATGAGGTACTAACAGTGGCGGCAAAAGGAATTTCTGAAGTCATTACTGTAAAAGCACAGGTTAATATTGATTTAAATGATGCAAAAACAGTATTAAAGAATAGCGGAACAGCAATTATGGGCTCTGCTAAAGCAAGTGGAGAAAATAGAGCAATGAATGCTATCAAAAAGGCATTAGATTCTCCTTTGTTAAATTTAAATACAATTAGGGGGGCAGATAAAGTCTTATTATTACTAATGTCAGGGAATGATGAAATAACTTTTGATGAAATAGGTGAAATAAATACTCATATTCAAAATGAGTCAGGAGGAGATGTTGATATTATTATGGGAGTTGGTGATGATGAAAGTCTGGAGGATAGTATAAGTGTTACAATAATTGCTACAGGATCCTTCGGAACTAATATTGATCCAATTTCACAAAAGCCTAATATTATAATTCACGAACTAAGCTCTGAAGATGAAAAAAGTGAAAACATAGACCTTTCGATTAATACTAAAAAAAATAATACAACAGAGTTAAAGAATGAGGAGTTAGAAAAAAACACAATATCTCTTGATGTATCTAATATATATTCTGATTCAGAAATACAAGAGGGAGAATTAGGATTTAATGATAGCAGTAATATAGAATCTAAAATAGATACACCAATAATAAATGAGGTTAGTGAATCTAAAATAGATACACCAATAATAAATGAGGTTAGTGAATCTAAAATAGATACATCAATAATAAATGAGGATAGTGAATCTAAAATAGATACACCAATAATAAATGAGGATAGTGAATCTAAAATAGATACACCAATAATAAATGAGGTTAGTGAAGCTAAAATAGACACATTAGTTAGTGATAATAAAAGTGCTATTGGAAATATAGAATCAGTTGCAAACTCTTCTCTCCCTGGAGATAACGATGCTTATAATTTAATTCAAGAGCAAAAAAGAATAGCAGAGGAAAGATCAAATAGATTAGATAGGTATAATTATGATTTGGAGTTAAAAAAAGAATCTAGGCACATGCAGCATATAGAAGATGAGCCTGCATATAAAAGACAAGGTGTTCAATTAGATGACATAGAAGGATCAGATTCAGAAGAACCAATTTCTAGGTTAACATTAAATGAGAACGAACAAGAATTAAGAAGCAATAATTCTTTTTTACATGATAATGTAGATTAGGTAGTTATAATAAAAAGGCTTGATCGAAATCAAGCCTTTTTATTATCAATTTACATCATTCCTGGCATTCCCCCTCCCATTGGCATGCCTCCACCGGGTATAGGATTGCTATTTTCTTCTTTGATGTCAGCTAGAACACATTCAGTAGTTAATAACATTCCAGCAACAGAGTTTGCGTTTTCTAAAGCAACTCTAGTTACTTTTGTTGGATCAATTATACCAGTTTTAAATAAATTTTCAAATTTATCAGCTTTTGCATTATAACCAAAATCAGCTTTTCCTTCTCTAACTTTAGAAACAATTACAGCACCTTCTCCTCCAGCATTTTTTACAATTTGTTTTAATGGCTCCTCAATTGAATTTGCAACAATTTGAATTCCTGTAGATTCATCTTCATTTTCTCCAGTTAAATTTTTCAAGTCTTGTCCAGCTCTAACTAAAGCAACCCCACCACCAGGAACAATACCTTCTTCAATTGCTGCCTTTGTTGCAGCTAACGCATCATCAACTCGGTCTTTCTTTTCTTTCATTTCTACTTCACTCGGGGCCCCAACGTATAATACCGCTACCCCACCTGAAAGCTTTGCTAATCTTTCTTGAAGTTTTTCTTTATCATAATCAGATGAGGTGTTTTCAATTTGAGCTTTGATTTGTTTCACGCGATTTTGAATATCTGTTTTTTTTCCACTACCATTAACAATAATAGTATTGTCTTTGTCGATTGTTACTTTTTCACATTTACCTAACATATCAATTGTTGCACTTTCTAATTTATGCCCTCTTTCTTCTGAAATCACGCTACCACCAGTTAAAATAGCAATATCTTCTAGAATTTCTTTTCTTCTATCACCAAAGCCAGGTGCTTTTACAGCAGCTATTTTTAAAGCTCCTCTAATTTTATTAACAACTAATGTAGCTAATGCTTCCCCATCTACATCTTCAGCTATTATTAATAACGGCTGATTTGTTTTTTGAGTTTGTTCTAAAATTGGAAGTAAATCTTTCATATTAGATATTTTTTTATCAAAAATTAATATTACTGGATTTTCTAATTCAGTTTCCATTTTTTCACTATCAGTAACAAAGTAAGGAGATAAATAACCACGATCAAATTGCATGCCTTCTACGATTTCTACAGTTGTTTCAGTGCCTTTAGCTTCTTCTACTGTAATGACACCTTCTTTACTAACTTTTTCCATTGCTTCAGCAATTAATGTGCCTATTGTATTATCATTATTAGCAGAAATGGTAGCAACTTGTTCAATTTTCTTATTATTGTCACCTACATTTTGTGATTGTTTTTTAAGATTTGAAACAATAGTTTTGACTGCTTTGTCCATACCTCTTTTAAGATCCATAGGACTTGCGCCTGCAGCAACATTTTTTAATCCATTAGAGACCATTGATTGAGCTAAAATAGTTGCAGTTGTTGTTCCATCTCCAGCTTGATCGGCAGTTTTAGAAGCAACTTCCTTGACCATTTGTGCTCCCATATTTTCAATAGTATTTTCTAATTCAATTTCTTTGGCTACTGTTACACCGTCTTTAGTAATTGATGGAGATCCAAATTTTTTATCGATAACAACATTTCTACCTTTGGGTCCTAATGTTACTTTTACCGCATTTGATAATGAGTCCACGCCTCTTTTTAATGCATCTCTTGCATCACTGTTAAATTTAATTTCTTTTGCCATTTTTTTAAAGTTAAATAGTTTTTAGTATTTATATAATTGCTAGTACATCAGATTCTTTCATTATTAGATAATCTGATCCTTCATAATTTATTTCTGTTCCGGAGTATTTACCATACAAAACACAATCTCCAACTTTTAAAGTTATTTTATTGTCTTTCTCACCAGGTCCCACCGCCACAATTTTTCCTTTTTGAGGCTTTTCTTTTGCGGTATCTGGGATGTAAATACCTCCAACTTTTTCTTCTGCAGCTAAGGGTTCAACAAGAACTCTATCAGCTAATGGTTTTAATTTCATAGATTTTAGTTTTTAATTTAAGTAAAAATTGACAAAAATTATGCCAAAAAAAAACTAGTGACAAGTTGTCATAATTTTCAACTTTTTTATATTTAAAATGCGTAAATATTATAGATTAAGCATAGTGCAACTAGGATAGCAGCAAGAATCCAAGTGGTTTTTTCTAGAACATCGGCAGTTTTTTTAACTCCCATAATTTGATTTCCACCACCGAAGGTAGAGGATAATCCACCTCCCTTTGAATTTTGTACTAAAACAATCAAAGCGAGAAAAATACATACGACTATTATTAAAAATATTAAAAATCCCATCACTTGTTATTTAATTTTAACTTAGTTATCTTCTTTATTTCAGTTGCAAATAAACTACTTTTTTTTGGATATTTCAAACGTAGAATTTGATATGCTCTTAAAGCTTGGTCAAAATGACCTTGTTCAATGTATAATTTTGCTAAAGTTTCAGTCATTAAATCATCAGTGTTTTTATTGTAGTTAATAGTTTTGGCTTTATTTCCTGTACTAACTTTTTTATTTATGTTATTTGAAGTTGATGATTTTAACCAATCTTGAAATGAAAGTTTAGTTTTTAAGTTGATCTCCCCTTTTTCATGAATTTTGTTAAATAATGTAGAGTCAGATTCTTTTAATATTAATAGGAATAAGCTTTTTCGATTACTACTGTATAATGCTGTTTTGGTAAGAGTTTCTTCAAATGTAATGTCTTCATTGCTATTTTTAATTAAAACGTCTATTTTTCTAATTGTTTCACAGTATGGAAAGAGTTCAATCATTTCTTTGATTTTGAAGTGATTATTATCTGAATTTATTTTTCCAGAAAGAAATGTAGTTATAATTTTTTTACTCATAGTTACCAATTTGAAAAAGAGGCATTAAAAATATCTTCAACTAATTTATCAATAATTAATATGTTTAATTCACTTTCTAAGTCTATAAAATTTTCAGAACTATTAAAGTCTACATAGTTTGAGAATGTTTTTAAAAAATTATTTAAGCTATCAATTGAGTTTTCATAATAAATTTCAACTTCAATAAATAGTCTATTTTGAGAAGCATTATCTTCCGAGTTAATGGAGATTGGGTTAACATTATATTTAGTTATTTTTCCTGAAAAAGATAAATCTGGATTAATTGAGGAGGTTTTTAGTTTAGTTTTAGTTAATATATAATTATTTAAGCTTTCTGTAATTAGCTGAGCTAGTTCAGGGCTTGAGAGAAGTGAATTGTTTTGTATTTCTTTAATATATACTGTTTGAGCGTTTGCAGGAATTGAAGAGCCAGAAAAAGAATATATCCCACAACCATTGGTAAAAAAAATGATAATAAAAAAACAAAAAAGATGATTACTTAAGGTCATAATACTTAATTTTTCTATAAAGGGTTCTCTCAGAAATACCTAACTCTTTTGCAGTTAAAGATCTTTTCCCTTTGTATTTTTCAAGCGCTTTTTTAATTATATTCATTTCTTGAGTTTCTAAGGATAGATTTTCCTCAATAGTTTCTTCAATAGGTTCAGATTTTAGATGAGAATTAGAAACTGAGTAATTATTTAATTTATTGATTTCTATTTCTTGTAATTTTATTTCATCTTTTTCAACATCTTCTTTTTGATCAATAGAATCAATTATAGTTGTTTTATAATTTTTATTTTGTGAAAATGAATTTAATATTTCTTTTAAGTTATTTATATCATTTTTCATTTCAAAAAGTACTTTATAAAGAATCTCTCTTTCAGATAAATTAGAGCTTTTAATATTTCCTCTAATTAGGGAGTGTTCCTGAGATGGAAAATGGGGTTCAATATCTTTTTCTGACAATAGTCTTTTTTCTTCAATTATGGATATTTTTTCAGTAAAATTTTTTAGCTCTCTAATGTTTCCTGGCCAATTATATTTATTAAGAAGGTTTATGGCTTTTTCTGTCAGCGAAATTTGAGGTATATTATTTTTGTCAGCAAAATCTCTTGCAAATTTTCTAAATAATATATGTATGTCCTCTTTTCTTTTTCTTAATGAAGGCATTTTTATTTCCACTGTATTTAACCTATAGTATAAATCTTCTCTAAATTTTTTTGTAGAAACAGCTTCTTTTAAATTTATATTTGTTGCTGCAATGATCCTAACATTAGTTTTTTGAATTTTTGAAGAACCTACTCTTATAAACTCCCCATTCTCTAAAACACGTAATAGTCTGGCTTGAGTTGAAATAGGCATGTCTCCTAGTTCATCTAAAAAAATAGTCCCATTATTTGCTTCTTCAAAATAACCTTTTCGATTATTAATAGCTCCAGTAAATGCTCCCTTTTCATGTCCAAATAATTCACTATCCATGGTTCCTTCAGGAATAGCCCCGCAGTTAACAGCAATAAATGGACCATGTTTTCGTATAGATTTAGTATGAATAATTTTAGGGATAATATCTTTTCCTGTCCCACTTTCTCCAGTTATTAAAACAGATATCTCAGTTTGTGAGACTTGGGTTGCCTTCATTAGACATCTGTCTAATAGAACGGAATTTCCGATAACTCCAAAACGTTGCTTTATTTTTTGTAAATCAATCATTTAATATTTATTTCCTAACAATGTTGCAGACGTGCAGTCATTAATTTTTATATTTACTAAATCTCCAATTTTGATATCTTCTTTTGGAAAAACAGCAACTGTATTTTGTGTAGTTCTACCATAGAGGAAGTCTTTGGATTTTTTTGAGTAACCTTCAACTAAAACTTCTTTAATGCTTCCAACATGTTTTTTGTTATTATGTAGTGAATGTTTTTGTTGAAGGGTAATGATCTCAGTTAATCTTTTGCTTTTTATTTTTTCATCTACATCATCTTTGTATTTTCTTTGAGCTAAAGTATTAGGTCTTTCAGAATATTTAAACATGTATCCAAAATCATATTTAACATAATTCATTAAAGATAATGTTTGGTTATGGTCAAAATCAGTTTCAGAACAAAATCCAGTTATAATATCCATTGAAATGCCGCAATTAGGAATAATTCTTTTAATAGCATCAATTCTATCAATATACCAATCTCTACTGTAACCTCTGTTCATGAGCTTTAAAATCCTTGAGCTTCCTGATTGAACTGGCAGGTGAATATATTTGCATATATTCTTATATTTTGCCATTGTATATAATACATCATCTCCCATGTCTTGAGGGTGAGAAGTTGAAAATCTTATTCTAATATTAGGACATTTTTTTGCTGAGAGCTCTAATAGTTTTGCGAAATTAATATTGTTTTTTTGATTTTGTAAGGGTAGTTTATTTATTTCCTTTTTGCTTAAACCATTATTCCATAAATACGAATCAACGTTTTGGCCAAGAAGAGTAACTTCTTTATATCCATTTTCGTATACATTTTGAATTTCATTTACTATTGATAGAGGATCACGACTTCTTTCTCTTCCTCTCGTAAAGGGCACGACACAAAAAGAACACATATTATCGCATCCTCTCATGATTGAAATAAAAGCAGTTACTTTATTGTTTCCTAATCTAACCGGGATAACATCAGCATAAGTTTCTTCCGTTGATAAAATTACATTTACAGCCTTGCGTCCGTCTTCTAGTTCTTTTATTAGTTTAGGCAATTCTCTATATGCGTCTGGGCCAACAACTAAATCAACTATTTTCTCTTGTTCTAAAAACTTTGTTTTTAATCTTTCAGCCATACAGCCAAGTATACCGATAGTTAATTCGGGTTTTTTGCGTTTGATTTTCAAAAAATTCTTCAATCTTCTTCTAACTGTTTGTTCTGCTTTTTCTCTTATAGAACATGTATTAATCAAAACTATGTCAGCGTTTTCAATTTCTTTGGTTGTTGAGTATCCTTCATCTTGTAAAATAGATGCTACAATTTCACTATCAGAAAAATTCATTGCACAACCATAACTTTCGAGATACATTTTTTTTGTAGCTAGTGTTTTTGATTTTGACCTTATTGACAAAATTTCTCCTTGTCGTTTTTCATCAATTTTTTTTTCTTCAATCACAAATAAAATCTTTAGTTTTTAAAATTATGCAAATATAAAAATTTACTGACAAAATGACACACAGCGTCGTTAATGTTTTTTTATAACAATATTTGCTAATTAGAAAAAAAAACTATTTTTGCCTGTACTAATATTTAATTTAATGGCAAAAAATCTTGTTGTTGTAGAGTCACCTGCTAAAGCCAAAACTATTGAAGGGTTTTTAGGAAAAGACTATAAAGTGGTTTCTAGTTTTGGTCATATTAGAGATTTGCCAAAAAAAAATTTAGGAATCCAAATAGATAATAATTTTGAGCCCAATTATGAGGTTTCCGTTGATAAGAAGAAAATAGTTGGCGAGCTCCTGAAACATGCTGAAAAATCAAGTATAATTTGGCTGGCAACTGATGAGGATAGAGAGGGTGAGGCGATTTCTTGGCATTTATTTGATACCTTAAAGTTAAAAAAAGAAAACACCAGACGAATTGCTTTTCATGAAATCACAAAAAGAGCAATTACTCACGCTATTAAAAATCCTAGAGAGATAAATATTGACCTTGTTTTTGCACAACAAGCTAGAAGAATTTTAGATAGAATAGTTGGTTTTAAATTATCACCTGTTCTTTGGAAAAAAGTAAAGTCGGGATTATCAGCTGGTAGAGTTCAGTCAGTTGCGGTGAGATTGATTGCAGAGAGAGAAAAGGAAATAAAATCATTTATAAAAGATGATTTTTTTAGTGCTCAAGCAGAATTTGCCACAAAACAAGGTGACAAAATAATTGCTCAATTAAATAAGGATGTAAATAGTTTAGATGAGTTAAAATTAATTTTAGAAAATCATAAAAAAACAGCTTTTGTAATAGATTCTGTTGATAAAAAACCATCTAAAAAAAAGCCATCACCTCCCTTTATAACGTCTTCTTTACAACAAGTAGCTTCAACTAAGTTTGGATACTCTGTTAGTAGAACTATGACTTTAGCTCAAAGATTGTATGAGTCTGGAAAAATAACTTATATGAGAACAGATTCAACTAATATTTCTGAAGAGGCAAGATCTGATATAAGAAAATATGTGTCTGAAAAATTTGGAGAGGATTATTTCTTTTCTCGCAGTTTTGCTAACAAATCAAAAAATGCTCAAGAAGCTCATGAAGCTATAAGACCAACAAATATGCAGCTTTCAGAAATAGAAGGGGATGAGGCAAAACTATATAATTTAATTTGGAGAAGAACAATTGCTTCACAAATGGCTGAAGCCGTTTCTGAAATTACAACAATAAAGATTAATGGTGAAGATGTGCAGGATAAGTCGTACTATTTTACTTGTAAGGGTGAGGTTGTAAAGTTTAAAGGTTTTTTAGAAATTGATCCAATGGTTACAAGTACATCATTTTTACCGTCTGTGAATGATGGAGACTTGTTAAATTTAGATCATATTTTAGCTAGACAAAAATTCAAAAAACCAAGAGGAAGATATAATGAAGCTTCTTTAGTTAAAAAACTTGAAGAGCTTGGAATAGGAAGACCCTCTACATATGCCCCTACTATCTCAGTAATTCAAAAACGAGGTTATGTTGAGAAAAGAGATTCTGAAGGTCAGCAAAGAGAATATTTAGAGTTTTTATTAAAAGATGGTGAAATCACTGACTCAAAGCAAACAGAAAATTATGGGGTTGAAAAACGCAAGTTGTTTCCAACGGATATAGGTTTGGTTACTAATGACTTTTTAATGAAGCATTTTCCAAATATTATAGACTATAACTTCACGGCAAATGTTGAAGAAGATTTTGACAATATCGCAAGTGGGTCTTTAAAATGGAATGAAATGATTAAAGTTTTTTATGAAGAATTTAATCCAGAAATTTCAAAAGTCACTGAGTTTGCGGAAAAATTTGTTGGTGCTAGAGAATTAGGGCTGGATCCTAAGACTGGAAAGAAAGTATATACTAGAATAGGTCGTTATGGTCCAATGGTTCAAATAGGAGAAAATGATGATGAAGAAAAACCAAGGTTTACTAGTTTGCAAAAAAATCAATCAATAGAAAATATAACTTTAGAAGAGGCACTTGATTTATTTCAGTTTCCCAAAAATATTGGCACCTATGAGTCTAAAGAAGTAGTAATAGGTAGAGGGAGATTTGGCCCGTATATAAAATTTAATAATGGCTTTATTTCTCTTAAGGAAATCGATCCGGTTGCAGTAACATTGCAACAATGTATAGAATTAATAGAGCAGAAAAAAATATTTGATCAACAAAAAAATATACAAATTTTTGATAAACAAGACCCAAAAATAGAGGTTTTAAATGGAAGATATGGCCCATACATTAAATCAGAGGGAAAGAATTATAAAATTCCTAAATCAACAGATCCAAAAAAATTATCAAGATTGGATTGTTTAGATTTAATTTCAAATAATAAAAAATCAAAAAAAAAATAAATTAATTTGAGAATAATATGTTTTCAAATTATTTTCATCCAGTTTCAAGTGAAATTTTAGAGTTAAAGAAAAATGCAGTGCCAGGGACTATTGGTGAGGCTATAACAGTTTTTTCTAACGATGATTTTCCTGATTTTCAAAAAGCTGAAGTGGCAATATTTGGAGTTGATGAAAACAGAGGGATAATTAATAAGGAATCTGTTTCCATGCATATGGATTCTATAAGGAAGTCGCTCTATAGTTTATATATTGGAAATTGGAAAGTTAGAATTTTGGATTTAGGAGATTTTAAGTTAGGAGAAGAAATAAGAGATACTTATTTTGCAATAACAGACTTAATTTCAAATCTAATTAGTGATGGTGTTATTCCTATTGTTATAGGTGGGGGGCAAGATTTATGTTACCCAATGTATAAATCATATGAATCTTTTAATAAAGGGATAAATATTTGTTCATTAGATTCAAAATTTGATATGATTTCTCCAGAAAGCTTAAAGTTAAATTCAAATAATTATTTAGGTAATATTATAAAAGAAGACCCTAATCATCTTAACAGTTTTTCCAACATTGGTTTTCAAAGCTACTTTGTTCAAAAGGACGAAGCTCATGAAATGGAAAAAATGTTTTTTGAAACATTCAGATTAGGAGATTTTCGTCAAAATATTGAAGAGTCGGAACCTTATTTAAGGAACTCAGATTTAATTATATTTGATGCATCTTCGATCAAACAATCAGACTCACCTGGGGTTGTTGCGCCCTCTCCAAATGGATTTTTTTCTCACGAAGCTTGTATTTTATCCCGTTATAGTGGGATGAGTGATAGGGTAAGTAGTTTTGGTATTTTTGAAATTAATTCAAAAAAAGACATTAATAATCAAACATCTCAATTAATATCTCAGATAATTTGGTATTTTTTAGAAGGATTTAGCCTAAGAACAGGCGACTTTCCTACTAAAAAAACAATGTCAAAAAACTTTAAAAAATATGTTGTACCTGTTGATCAAGAGGATTTTCAATTTATTTTTTACAAAAGTAAATTAAGTGGACGATGGTGGATTTCTTCCTCTACATCCGTAGAGGTTAGCTCAAAAAGAGAAATAATATTACCCTGTTCATATAAAGATTATTTAGATTCTGTTTCAGGAAAAATACCAACAAGAATGATGAGAATGTTAAAAGTTTAAACTAAGTTTTTAATATTTAAGTTCTTTCTAATTTTTAAAATAAATTATTTAGATATAAATAAATTGTGTTAAAAAAAAATTATATATATATTTAACCCTTGTTTAACGTAGGTATCTCATGCATAAGATTATTTTAAAGACGATTTTTCTATTTTCCTTTTTGAATATAAGTTTTGTTATTGGGCAACAGGATCCCCAAATAACTCACAATATGTTTGATAAATTTTTGTATAATCCAGGTGTGGTAGGAAGTCAACCATCTGTTAATGTTGGATTATTGCATAGGTCGCAGTGGGTTGGTGTTCCAGGGGCTCCAACAACTCAAAATTTAACTGTCGAGTCTAGAGTGGAGGCTTTGAATGGAGGTTTAGGTTTAAACGTAATAAATGATGCATTAGGACCATTAAGTACAAAAACAGCGACACTTTCTTATGCTTATCAATTAAGACTGAATGAAAATAATCAATTAGGTTTTGGTTTCAGTTTTGGTATGATGCAAATAGGTTTTGATGAAGAATGGGTGACTCCAGATGGGCAAATTGATTCTAGCTTACCTCCCTCGGGGAGTTCAGCTACTGTTCCTGACATAGGACTTGGTTTATATTTTACTTCTGAAAATTATTATTTAGGATTATCAATTACACACTTAGTTCCTTTTGAGGCAAATTTTGATGGAGTATCAACATTTAACCCTGCAAGACATTATTATGTGGCAGCTGGATATGATTACGATATAGACGAACAATTTTCAATTCGACCCTCTTATTATATGAAAACTGATGGGGTAGTGTTTCAAATGGATTTTAATGTTAATGCTTTTTATCAACAAAAACATTGGGCGGGTTTTTCATATAGAATAGAGGATGCAATTGCTTTTTTAGTAGGTTTTGAAATAACAGATAATCTTACTTTAGGTTATGCATACGATGTAGTAACATCTAAATTAGCTTCTGAGACTACAGGGGGGCATGAGCTTATGTTGAGATATTCTTTTGATTTAGATATAATGGGGAAGCCAGATACACGTTACAAAAATGTACGGTTTCTCTAATTTGTAAGTAAAAAATATATAATGATGAAAAAAATAATTTATTTTCTTTCCTTGATTTTAACAATATGTTTATTTAATTCATGTGGGTCTTCAGGAATAAATGGGGAGTTAGTGGGTTCTAAAACTACAATTAAAGATTGGCGCCTACCTAGCCCTTCTGGAATGGTGAAAGTGCCAGAAGGTAGTTTTGTTATGGGATCAAATGGAGAGAACACACCATATAGTTCAGGAAAAAAAAGAACAATTACAATTAGTTCTTTTTGGATGGATCAAACAGAAATAACAAATGATGAATATAGACAATTTGTTCATTGGGTTAGAGATTCGATAATTAGAAAGGAAATATATGAGAATTATGCAAATGAAGCTATAGATGATGATGATGCCACTGAAGTAGCTTTCAGATATGGTAATCATAAGCCTGCGTTTGGATGGGAAGATTTAGTAGATGATGGAAGAGAACCAGATGTTAATAGTTTTGAAAATTTAGAAAGTGGTTTAATTGAGTATACTGGTTTAAATTGGTCTCAGAAATTAGATCCAAATAGTTCAGAATATCAATATGCTGTAAGATCATTATACATGAATCCAGAAGATCAACTTTCGAATAACGAAAATCGTTCTGCACCGTTTCCTCATTTTCAACACAAAAAAATAGATGTTAGAAATTTAAAGTACTCTTATCCTTGGATGGATAATAATCAATTAAAGGGAAGGGTTTCGGATCCATCTAATTTCAATAGGGAAAATGCAGACAATGATGAAAGAGGAATCATATCAACAGAGACAGTGTCTGTTTATCCAGATACATTAAGTTGGATTAAAGATTTTACTTATACTTTTAATGATCCTTTATTTGATAGATATTTTTGGCATCCAGCTTATGGAGAATATCCAGTTGTTGGAGTAAGTTGGACTCAAGCTAAGGCTTTTTGTCATTGGAGAACAGCGTTAAAACTATCTGCGACAAGTCCAGAATTAAGAGTTTTTGAAACAGAATATAGATTACCAACTGAAGCAGAGTGGGAATATGCTGCTAGAGGAGGAAGGGAACAAGCTATTTACCCTTGGGGAAGCCCTTATTCAAGAAATAGTAAAGGGTGTTTTCTTGCAAACTTTAAACCTCTCAGAGGAAACTATTGGGCAGATGGGTATATTTATACTGGGCGTGCTGATTCATATTGGAAAAATGATTTTGGGCTATATTGTATGTCTGGAAATGTTGCTGAATGGACAGCTTCTACTTTTAACCCTTTAACTGATGTAGTTGTAGGAGAAATCAATCCTGATTATCAATCTAACACAAATAAAGGAGATTCTCCTGCGGCAAAAAGAAAGGTAATAAAAGGGGGGTCATGGAAAGATATTGCTGCATTTTTGGAAGTAGGTGCCCGTGATTATGAATACCAAGATAGCGCTCGATGTTATATAGGTTTTAGATGTGTTAAAGGTATTGGTGCTCCAAAGTCAAATATAACTTTTGAAGAGCAAACAACTCCTTCAATTAAATAAAATATAAACTTTTTAAATAAAATAGATATGGAAATGTTTAATAAACTAGCGGAGAATAAATATTATAAAGCATTAATGCCAATTTTATATGGATGGGGAGCGGCCTTAGTTATTTTAGGAGCTCTTTTTAAAATTAATCACTATCCTGGAGCAACTTTAATGTTGGCAATTGGTATGGGAACAGAAGCTGTGATTTTTTTCTTTTCGGCTTTTGAAAAAGCACCTAAACAATACCATTGGGAAAAAGCTTATCCGCAAATTCTTGAAAAACCTGAAGACCAAGGTCCCGTTCAACAATTAAACAAAATTTTTAAGGAAGCTGAAATAGATAGTAAAGTTTTAACAAAATTAGGAGATGGCATGAAAAAACTTAGTACATCAGCTAGTCAAATGGGAGATGTTATGGATGGTACAAAAAAATATAATAAACAAATGACTAATGCATCAAGTAATTTAGAAAAAATTAATGCTTTATACGTTGATCAAATTAAAGCATTTGATACAAGAATTAAAGTAACAGAAAAAATGACAGATAATTTAACATCATCATTAGAACATAGTACTAGATTATCTTCTGAGTTATTTACATTATCTAATAATTTAAATGCATTGAATGGTGTGTATGGAAACATATTGACAGCAATGACTAATAAAAAGCAAAAGTAAGATGGCAGGAAATCATATGAGCGAATTGAGTCCTCGTCAGAGGATGATTAACATGATGTATTTAGTGTTAACAGCTCTGTTAGCTCTTAATGTGTCTAAAGAGGTTTTAGATGCTTTTTTTAGAGTAGATAAATCTTTAACTCAAACAGTTGCAGAGAAAGCTCAAGAAAATAATCAGAGATATGTTGATTTTTCTGCAAAAGCTAAGAAAAATCCAGCAAAAATAGCGAGATGGGATAGTTTAGCTCAAGATTTGAATAAGGAGACTACTATTATAACTACACTAATTGACTCAATAAGATTTGAAATATGGGCGCAGGGCCAACCTAAGATAGATAAAAAAATAATTGATGTTAAAGGAGATGAGGAGTATAGTGTTTGGAATGAATCAAAATCATTAAAATTAATTGGAAACCAATTAGGAGGTATACCTGAAATAGAGGATAAAGCAAATACTGTCAGTACTACAAATATAATGATAGACCCAAATGATAGACAACCTGGCGATGCAGCTGGTGTTAAGATGAAGAAAGCAATAAATAGGTATAGAGAATTTATTTTATCTATGGATGTATTTCCACTTAAAGACACAACATATCAGACATTTGTCAAGGATCTGTTTAATACTGCTAACGTAGTTGAGGATGGTGTTGAAAAAACTTGGGAACATAAACAATATAATGATTATCCAATTGTTGGTGTTTTAACATTCTTAAATCAAACAGCATTAGATGTTCGTACTGCAGAAGATGTTATGTTAGAATTGCTTGAACAAAAAACAGGTGAAAGTATAGTTAGTATCGATAAACAAATACCATATGGTTTGCCAAAAAAGTCTTACATGATGACAGGGGATGATTTAGAAATATCATTACTTCTTGCAGGTATTGATACCAAAACTAGGCCAATATATGATGTGTATCAATTAGATACCAAAAATCCAAATCCAGTTGAAGGTGTTAATTATGGGAAACCTTTACCAAAAGGCGCAACATATGAATTAATTGATGGTAAGTATATTTTTAAATTAGACACTAATTATAGATTGGTAAAAGATGTTGGTACAAATCCTGATGGAATGGCCTCATTTAAAAAGAAAATGTCTAAAAGAGGAAAGCAGTGGGTTGGAGGTGTCGTTTCAGTTGTTTCTGCTATGTCTGATGATGGATATTTAAGGTACCCGTGGGCAACTGAAATAGTTGTTGAACAACCCATGTCAGTTATTTCTCCTGTTAATTTAAATGCTATATATGTTGGCATAGAAAACGACTTTAGGATTGCGGTACCGGGTTATGATCCTTCTCAGATAGATTTAAAAGCCGATTATTCAGGATGTTCAATAAAGTCTCAGGGAGGTGGAAATTATAAAGTTTCTGTTGATAATAAAAAAATTGGAAAAAAAATAAATTTATTTGTTAGAGCTAAGAAAGGTGGTAAAGTAGGACAAACCATGGAGTTTAAGGTTTATAAACTACCATCTGCGAATGCTACAATTGATAAAATATACAAGGGTGATTTTGAGACAACGAAAGGTAAAGTAGGAAGATTCGTTGGGTTATATGCTAAGAAAGATCCTTCTTTTGTATATGATTTGGATTATAGAGTTACTCAATATAGTGTTAGGTATACAGATCCTAGAGGAAATACTAAAACTATTAAAAATATTAAAGGAAATAAGTTTTCTAATGACCCTGGTGTGAAAAGTGTTTTAGAATCAGTAAAGTCAGGAAAAACAATAACATTTTATGATATTAAGACAAAAGTATATCAAAGGGGGAAAGTGGTACCTGGAATTAAATCTCCTGCTGGTAGCGTAAGTGTAACTGTAAAGTAAATAATTATAAAAACTAAAATTATGAAAAAAGTATTTTTTATATCAGCTCTTTGTATTTCAAGTATATTGCTTGCACAAAATGATGGTAACACTGAAAATAGATCAAAAAATACTGTAAAAGATTCTTTGATGTATAATACTTATCATTTAGATAAGAATAAAGATAGAATAGAGCCTGTGTCACAAACAAATTTATTTCAAAACCCGGATGATCCAAGTACAACTTGGAAAGATTATGAAAGAGATTTAAATGGTAATATAATTTATGATAAGGAGCCAACTAATAATGGAAAAGTAAGATGGCAAGATGCTGCATATTGGAGTTCTAGAGAAAAGCAAGGAATGTGGGAGGCAGCTAAGTTACCTTATGTTAATGAAGATG
>CABYOB010000001.1 GCA_902520385.1 uncultured Bacteroidota bacterium | reverse complement strand
TAGCAAAAATTAAAAAAACCGGAAATGAAATTAAGTCGATTGAAAAATATAAAGATGAAGCTGAAGGATGTGAATTACTAAGGCAAAATTATTCAGATGAGGAATATGCAAAGTTAATGATGAATTGTCCTAATTATACTAAACTAATGACATTAATTATAGAATTACGAAAGTAGTTTTATATAAATATTTATATACATGAAACTAAAATACTTTTTTTGCTTTTTAATTGTTGGTATTAACTTTTTAGTTGCTCAAGATGTTGAATGTACTGAAGACAATATTGGATGCATGGATGAAAATGGGTGTGATTATGATCCAAATGCTTTATGCCCTGGTGAATGTAGTTGGAATTGCTATGGTTGCAATGACGAAACAGCCTGTAATTATAATGCTAATGCAGATGTTAATTTACCTCAAACGTTATGTGTGTATACAGATCTGGGTTGTGGGTGCGGACTTCCTGCTTCTCAACCTGGATATAATTGCTTTGGTGATTGTTTAGTTGATGAAGATGAAGATGGAATATGCGACGAAATATATGGATGTACTGATCCTTTAGCTCCAAACTATCAGCAAGAGGCTAATATTGATAATAACTCATGTGAAAATATTATTTATGGTTGCACTAACCCTTTTGCTGAAAATTTTGATGAATTAGCAAATACTGAAGATGGTTCTTGCGAACTTGTCGGATGTATGGCTGAGGGCGCGTTAAATTACTCTGAATCTGCAACTATTGACAGTGGCGATTGTGTCTGGCTAGAGCCTGTAATAGCAAATACCTGTAATGGAAGATATCTAGAAAAAATATATACTGAAGTTGAAGTTGAGACTGTAACATATAGCAATGAATTTGGTCTTGTTATGGACATCTATCAAGGAGTTGGTGATACTATTGTTGAAGATAGACCTGTAATTATGTGGATCCACGGTGGGGGTTGGATGGGCCTTCCGGAATTTGAAGGTTCATTTGTATATGACAGTGAACAATCTCAATTTGTCTGTAATGAAATGGCACAAAGAGGATATTTAGCAGTTAGTGTTGATTACAGATTAGCTGACCCGCTTCAAATTTTTTGTAATGGATTATGTGATTATTTTGGGGATATAAGTCCATGGAGTCCTTGGGATCAAGTTGATTACGTAATGGATCACGCAGCAAAGTGTTTTAGTGATTCCAAAGCTGCAATTAGATTTTTAAAGAAAAGTTTTGCTGAGGGAAATCCATATAGATTAAATCCTGATAATATTTATATTGGTGGTCATTCTGCAGGTGGAGCAACTGTAAATCACCTCCTATTAGAAGATGAAGAGGATATGACACCTGATAATTATTGGACACAGTATGTTAATGATAACGGAGGTTATTACGGTGAAAGTGGTAATTACGGTTTTTCACATGATGTTGCTGGTGGTTTTAACTTATCTGGAGCTATACCTAGTTTGAATTCTATAACAGAACAAGATTTTGATAAATTATACATTTCTGTTCATGGTGAAGCTGATAATATTGTTTATTATGATTACGGACCTTGGCCCGCAAGTATAATACCAGACGCTATATTTCCATTTTTAACATTTGCATATCCAAATATGCATGGAAGTGGTAGTATCCATAACTATATGAATTCAATCGGAATGGAAAATTATCATTTATCTTTTCAGGGTGATCCTTTTTTCACAGCTGGTCATGCCTTTAATATGTGGGGGCCAAATGGAAAATATGCAATGATTGACTTTGTCACAACACACATTTACAACGACCTTCCTTGTGCAACTGGTGATATAGGTTGCACTGACCCTCAAGCTTGTAATTATGATCTTACTGCAATTAATGACGATGGATCCTGTTCTGAAATTATTGGATGTACAGACATTATGTCGTGTAACTTCAACCCAGATGCTGGTTGTGATGATGGTTCTTGTACTGGTAGCGCTGGATGTATGGATGAAAATGCATTCAATTATGATTCTAATGCAACATGTCAAGGATATAGCTCTTGTATAGAAATTATAGAGGGCTGTACATATTTATACGCAAATAATTATAATGAGTTGGCGAATACCGATGATGGATCATGTGAAATACCTGGATGTACTGATGAACTTGCTTCAAATTTTAATTTTTCAAGTACTATTGATAATGGATCTTGTTATTATAACCCTGAATGTATTCAGTCTTCAATAGAGTATATTAGTGATTGTGGGTCTTACACCTGGTATGATGAAGATATAGATACAACTGGATTATATACACCAAGTTTCTTAAACCCGATAAGTTCTGATTATGAAGGTCAAGTAGTTGATATGTCAAACCCAACATCTCTAGTTGTAGGAAAACCTACAGAAAATGAAAATGATGGTTTAGTAAAAATTTACACAAGAGATGGTGATGTATGGACACAAAAAGGAGGTGATATTCTTGGGCAGGGGCTTGATATTTCTGGTTCTGGTGATCAATTTGGTATTGGTGTTGCAATGGGGGATGTAAATACTATTGCCGCAAGTTCTATATCTTCTGATTTCACATATACTGTTTGTGGTATTCCTTATTGGACCCTTGATTGTGGTATTGAATGTTTTGGATTTTTTCCTTTTATTACATGTATTCCATATTGTTTTCCTCAATATAATTCTAACTGTAACGATGAAACACTATATAACAAAGGAATAGTTAATGTTTATGATTGGTTTGAAGATGAATGGGTTTTGAAGGGCGAATCAATATGGGGAACTTTTGAAGATGATTTTAGTGGAGAGGAATTGGACATGCCAAATTCAAATACTATTGCAATTGGTTCTTCAAACACAGGACTTACATCTAATGGATTTACTGGAAATGTAAGAATTTATGAATTTTTTGATAATAATTGGATTCAAAAAGGAGACAATATTTATGGTCAAATAGGAGGTGATGAAGTAGGAAAGGGATTTAGTATGGGAGATAAAAATACATTAGCAGTATGTTACTCAGCTCAAAATCTTGTGAAAGTATTCAGTTGGAATGGTTCTGAATGGGTTCAAATGGGACAAAATATTATTGTTGATGAAATTAGTCAATCTGTCTCTATGTTTAATAATTCAACACTTGCTGTAACAGGAGAAATTTATACAAAAGTTTTTGAATGGAATGGAATTTATTGGATACCAAAAGGTGAGCCAGTTTTATTTACAGGTGGAGAATCAGTAAGTATGGGCGGTCCAAATACATTAACTGTCACTAGACCACAGTCTGTAGCTTTATTTAGGTACCAAGATGGAGAGTGGGTTCTAAAAACTCAAACATATAATAATCCTGGCCCGGTTGTTATGGGAAATCCTAATATTCTTGCAATACCTGGTCAAGTGTTTGAGTATATTCCTGAAATTAATGAGGACGGATGTGAGGAAATTACAATTCTTGAACTAACAATTGACGACCCTGCAATTTCAGGTTGTACAAATCCTTTAGCGTGTAATTATGATGAATCCGCTATTTGTGATGACGGATCTTGTTCAGAAATAAGCGGATGTACTGACCCAACTGCCTGTAATTATAATCCAAATGCAGGTTGCGATGATGGGTCTTGCTCTGAGATAATTGGATGTGCTGATTCAAGTGCTTGTAATTATAATCCAAACGCAGGTTGTGATGATGGAAGTTGTTACAATAACGATTTAGGTTGTGGGTGTGATCAACCAGCAGCTGAGCAAGGTTATGATTGTTCTGGAAATTGCTTAACTGATACTGACGGAGATGGAATTTGTGACGAATTCGAAATCCTTGGTTGTTTAGATGTCAGTGCATGTAACTATGATTCTGATCCCACAACTGATGAAGATAATAGTTTATGTAATTATGTTGATGGCATTTGTGATGCATGCGTTAATTGGATAATCATTGATAATGACGCTGATAATGATGGGGTTTGTGATGATGATGAAGTATTAGGTTGTACTAACAATAACGCTTGTAACTATAATGAATTCGCTACAGAAAATGATAATACTTGTTACAATAACGATTTAGGTTGTGGGTGTGATCAACCAGCAGCTGAGCAAGGTTATGATTGTTCTGGAAATTGCTTAACTGATACTGACGGAGATGGAATTTGTGACGAATTCGAAATCCTTGGTTGTTTAGATGTCAGTGCATGTAACTATAATTCTGATCCCACAACTGATGAAGATAATAGTTTATGTAATTATGTTGATGGCATTTGTGATGCATGCGTTAATTGGATAATCATTGATAATGACGCTGATAATGATGGGGTTTGTGATGATGATGAAGTATTAGGTTGTACTGACAATAACGCTTGTAACTATAATGAATTCGCTACAGAAAATGATGAGTCGTGCGATTATTTAGAACCCTACTTAGGTATTATTGATGACATAGATTTCAGTATTGAAAACTGTGACTTATTCTCTGATCAAGTGTCAAATCCAGAAGCTTGGCCATATGCATTTGGAGCTACTGGTCCATGGCAACAAAATAGTAATTTAGCACAAAATTTTATAATTAATATTAATTCTTTACCAACAGGAGGAGCAAATTATCGTGTTGTAAAAACAGTTGCTAACGGGAATTGGGATGTAGGCCCTATCATGCCATTAAATTTAGGTTTTAATTCTATGAGTGCGGAAGAAGTTAATTTTGAAAGAATAGTACGTTTTGCTTTTTCTAGTGGTGATATAGGTTTTGATAGTATTCTTTTAAACGGACAAGAACAAAGTTGTAATGTTTATATTTATGATTGCGATAACAATTGTTTTAATGATTTAGATGGTGATGGCGTTTGTGATGAATTAGAAATTGAGGGTTGCACAGATCCAAATTCATATAATTATAACTCTTCTAATACTGACGAAGATGGGTCTTGTATTGAAATTATTTATGGCTGTACAGACAATTTTGCATTAAACACATCAGAATATGCAAATACTGACGATGGAAGTTGTATATATCAATGTGAAATAGGAACTGTATATGTTTCTGAAGCCCATTTGTTTGATGAATACATTGAATTATATAACTCTGGAGAAAATGATTGTAGTCTTCAGGGTCTAGGTCTAGATTATTTTGGGGGGTTTTGGCAAGGGTTTATATTTGATGATGTAATTATACAATCAGGTTCTTATTATCTTGCTAATAATGATATGGATAATTTCCCTTTACCTTGTGGGAATGGAATTGGATGTAATATTTATTTTGGTACTCCTGAGAATAGTATTGAGATTAGTGGCGCTACATTTAGTTTTTGTTCAACTAATTTTGATGCTCTTGGAAATTCGTGCTTATCTAGCCCTTCGCCTGGGGAAGAAAATAATAGTTGTCTTTCTGAATTCTCATGTAATTCAATTTCAGTTTCTTGTAATGAAACTTATGAATTATCATATAATTATAACTCCGTTAACAATTCATATAGTTTTATTGGATCTGAAAATTCTAATTTAATGCTAAATATTTCAGGAAATTCAGATTCTGGAAACACAAATAATATTCAAGTATATAATGGAGACAACGAAATCCTAAATTCTTTCACTGGCAACTTTGATAATCAAGTTGTCTACTCTAGTGATAATGTCATTTCAATTTATTTTGAATCATATTATAATGGATATACTAATGAGATTTCAGTATCATGTGTTCCTGATAATGAAATTATAGGATGTACAGATTTAATAGCGTGTAATTATGATTCAAATGCAACAATTAATTATGGCTGCTCATATGATTCTGATCAAATAGATTGTAGTGGAAATTGTATTAATGAAAGTTATACCCTTGTTTTATATGATTCTTATGGTGATGGTTGGTATTCTAATGTTGCAAATACTACACACGAATTAATTATTAATGGCACATCATATGGATCGGAATTTTCTAATAACTCATTTAATAATTGGGGAGCTTTTGAGTATACATACGATATTTGTTTAGATTCTGACTTATGTTATATTATTGACTTTATAGATAATGGTGATTGGGAAAATGAATGTTCGTGGAGACTATTTAATGAATCAAATCAAATTGTAATTGAATCTTCTGATGATATTAATGAAAATCAATATTACGGAATATCATGTAATGGTTGCACAGATTCTACGGCATGTAATTTTAATCCACTTTCATTATTTAATAATGGATCTTGTTACAATAATGATTTAGGTTGCGGTTGTGATCAACCAGCAATAATTCAAGGTTATGATTGTTTTGGAAACTGCTTAAGTGATAGTGACAGTGATGGAATCTGTGACGAATTTGAAATACTAGGTTGTTTAGATATTAATGCTTGTAATTATGACCCTAATCCTACAACTGATGAAGATAATAGTTTATGTAATTATATCGACGGCGTTTGTGATAGTTGTATTAATGGTATTATCATTGATAATGATGCTGATAATGATGGTGTTTGTGATGATGACGAAATACTAGGATGTACTGACAATAACGCTTGTAACTTTAGCGAAGATGCTACTGAAAATAATAATACATGTTTTTATCAAGCTGAAAATTACTTGAATTGTGACGGAAATTGTTTTAACGATTCTGATAATGATGGTATATGTGATGAAATAGAAATTACAGGCTGCACAAATCCAAACGCAATTAACTTTAACAATCTAGCTACTGATGACAATAATTCATGTGACTTTGGTCCTTGGGGAGAAACTCCTGAATCTGATTGTATAATGACTGTTGCTTTTTCTAATGATTTTACTTTAACTTTCGGCAATGAGAGTTTTTCAGAGGGGTGGATTGCCGTAACCGATCTAAATGGTAATATATATGGTACAACTTTTTGGTCACAAGGGCAGAATAATTCCATTACTATATCAGGTTCAGATTTGAATAATAATGGCATGGAAAATGGAGAAGAATTAAACTGGATTTTTTATTATAATAATAGTGACTTTTCTACAGTCCCTTATTATAATTTTGCAAACGGTATTTTTAATTGTGGTAATATTGAAGTACTAGGATCTCTTTCTGTTGAAGTATTTGGATGCACTAACTCTGATGCCATAAATTATAACTCTGATGCCTCCATGGATGATGATTCTTGTGACTTTGGTCCATGGGATGAAATTCCTAATACAGCTTGTAATATGACAATTTTAATTCCTGGAGACGCAAACATAATATTTGAAGGAGAACCAATATTTGAAGCGTGGATTGGAGTAACTGATGAAGAAGGAAATATTTGTGGAAGTACTTTTTGGACATATGGAGAAACAAATTCAATAGCTGCTTGGGAAGCAGATGAAAGTTCTTTTGGCTTTGAATTAGGTGAAACTTTAAATTGGATTATTTCTACAACTGAAGGAAATGTAGCTGGAAATGCTTCATTCTCATTTGGCTCAAATCAATATTCATGTAATGGTCTAGCTGGAGTTAGTTCAATCGATTTTGGTTTAGGAAATTTTATTCAAGAAATTGAACTTTCTACTGGTTGGAATATGTGGTCAACTTATATTGACCCAGAAAATACAAATATTGAAAATGTTTTTTCTGAAATTTCCAATAACCTATTAATTGTTAAAGATGAAAACGGAAGTGTATATTGGCCATTGTTTGGATTAAATACCCTTGGAAATCTAACCAAAGGAAAGGGTTATCAAACAAAAATGGCCAATGATGAAGTCTTAATAATCGAAGGAGATCTAATTCCATCTGACTTCTCACAAACTATACCATCAGGTTGGAGTATTATGGGCTATTTACATACTACGTGTAATAATGCAACAGCAATGATGTCGCCTTTAATTAATCAATTGATTATATTAAAAGATGAAGGGGGGTTAGTATTTTGGCCTACTTTTAATTTAAATACTCTTGGTGACATGTGTCCTGATAAAGGATATCAAATTAAGATGACAAATGAATCTATTTATAGTTTTCCATCTGTTGCAAGATTTGGTTATTCTCAAACTGATATAATCGAACAAACAATATATTATGATAAAGCAATAAATACTGGAAATAATATGACTATTGGCATACCAATTAAGGCGTGGAACATTCTACCTAACATAGGTGATGAAATAGCTGCATATGACGAAATTGGAAACTTAGTTGGAAGTACAACTTTTGATGGGAATAACATTGCTCTTACTGTTTGGGGCGATGACTCTACAACAGATATAAAAGATGGTTTATATAATGATGAAATTTTAAACTTTAAACTTTGGGATTCTTTTGAAAACAAAGAGGTTACTATGTTTATAATGGATTGGGAAATTGGAAATAACAAATACAAAACGGATAATATTAATATCGCATCTAATATCTTGGTAAATAATTCATATGATAACCAAAGCTCAATTTTATATCAAAACATACCAAATCCTTTTAATGAATTAACTGCAATTAAATTTTATATTCCCGAAAGAAGCATTGTTAATCTTACTTTACAAAATATAATTGGAGAAAAAATAAAAAATATTGAAAATAGATTATTTAACTCTGGCGAGCATGAAATTATTTTACATTCTAATGACTTAAGTCCTGGTTCTTATTTTATTAATATGAAAACAAAAAATTATTCTAAAATCAAAAAAATAACTTTAACAAAATAACCGGATTGTTAAATTTATCTTATTTTTAATAAAATTAAACCATGAACTTTATGCTAAAAATAATTCTATTATTACTTATTTCTAACTTTAGCTTCTCACAAGAAAGTGTATGTGATTGTGTGGAAATTGGTATCCAAACAATGCAAAGTATAGAAAGGGGCGCTTCCGAAGAAACTTTACAAAAAAGGTTTGAAAAACAAAATCAAAAGTGTGATAAATTAAGTCAAGAACTAGGAGCGGATTTTGAAAAAAATATGGCTTCTTGTGATAATTTTCCAAAATTAATACAATTAATGGCTGGGGGTCAAAAAAATGTTAAAAAAAATGCAGATGTATGCACATGCGTTAATACATCAATTCAAATTCTAGAAGAAATAAACAAAGGAGGGAATGAAGAGAATATAAATAAATTATATCAAGAAGAAATTGAATTTTGTGATGAGTTAAATAATAAATTAGGAGAAGAACAATTTGGGTTGCAAATGATGAATTGTGAAAATTTTAAAATCTTAATGGAATTTTTAATGACCGAATAATAACAATCATTTTTCAACCTTTATAATTATATAATTCTTTTTACCTTTTTGAATCAATAGATAACGACTATTTATTAAATCATTTATTGAAATTTGCTTTTCTATAGTTACTTTTTCCTTGTTAAGACTAACCGCATTAGATTGTAACATTCTTCTTAATTCCCCTTTAGATTTAAAAGCATTTGTTTTATCAGTCAGCAATGTTAAAATATCAATCTTTTTATCCAATTCATTGATAGAAATTGTATACGTAGGAACTCCTTCAAAAAACATTAAAAAATCTTTCTCTGAAACTTTTTCTAAACTTTCTCTTGTATTCTTTCCAAATAATATTTTACTGCCTTCAACAGCTTTTACATAAGCATCATGGCCATGAACTCTGCAAGTCATTTCTTTTGCTAATTCATTTTGAAGGATTCTTAAATGCGGCGTTTGTTCATGGTTACTTTCTAAATTTAGAATTTCATTTTTATTTAAAACAGAAAAAAATCTAATGCACTTTTTTGCATCCTCATCAGAAACATTTAACCAATACTGAAAAAATTTATATGTTGAGGTTTTTTGGGGGTCTAACCAAATATTGCCATCTTCAGTTTTACCAAACTTAGTTCCATCTGATTTTGTTAACAATGGACAAGTTAAAGCAAAGCTTTCTTTGTTTTCTTTTTTTCTAATTAACTCTATTCCAGATGTTATATTTCCCCATTGATCTGATCCTCCTATTTGAATTGAGCAATTATTATTTTTATATAAATGTAAAAAATCGTAGGCTTGAATTAATTGATAAGAAAATTCAGTGAATGAAATTCCTGTCTCCATTCTATTTTTTACAGAATCTTTAGATAGCATATAATTCACGGTAATATACTTACCTATTTCTCTCAAAAATGTATTAAATTTCATTGAATTCATCCAATCTAAATTATTTACAAATTCAGCTCCATTATTTTTAGATTTGAAATCCAGAAACATTTGAAGTTGTTTTTTTATAGATAATAAATTTGCATTTATTTCCTCAACATCTAATAATTTTCTTTCTGAAGATTTACCTGAAGGATCTCCTATCATTGCAGTAGCGCCCCCTAAAAGTAAAATTGGTTTATGTCCACAATTTTGAAAATGAGTTAATAACATTACTGGTGCTAAATTGCCAATATGCAAAGATGATGCTGTCGGATCAAAACCAACATAAGCAGAATTAATTCCAGATGATAATTTTTTATCTAATCCAGGTGTCAGATCATTTATCATCCCCCTCCATTTTAACTCATCAATAAAATTCATATATTTTTTTTTGTAAAAATATAAATTATCCCATGGAATAGCATACTTTTATGAAATTAGAAATGAAAAACATTTTAGTAACAGGGGGAAGTGGTTTTTTAGGGGGCTACTTGTTATATAAACTAACCGCACTAGGATATAAGCCTACTGCAATCAAAAGAACTAGTAGTAATTTAACATTTATAAAAAAGATTTTTTCGAAAAAAAAGCAAACTAAACTTTTTAATAATATTAAATGGGTTGATTGTGATTTGCATGATATTGTCAATCTTAAAAAAAATATAAATGAAAATGATATTGTTTTTCATTGTGCTGGATGTGTTTCATTTAATAAAAATGACGTACATAGAATTTATAAAACAAATTATATCGGAACTAAAAACTTAATAAATATTTGTCTAGAAAAATCAATATTAAAATTTTGTCATGTTAGTTCTATTGCCACAATGGCTAATAATAATAAAATAATAAATGAGAATAATTGGTTTTCTCAATCAAATGAAAATAAACACTATGCTATTTCAAAACATTTTGGAGAAATGGAGGTCTGGAGAGGTTTTGCGGAGGGATTAAAAGGCTTTATTGTCAATCCATCTCTGATTATTGGGCCTGAAGACACAACTAGCTTGTTTGGAAAAATGATTCCTATAATAAAGAAAAGTACTTTTTTTTTTCCAAATGGTGGTACTGGCTTTGTTGATGTGAGAGATGTTGCAAATATTTTAATAAAGCTAAGTGAGAAAAATGTAAACCATTTACGATATATAATAAATAGTGAAAACTTAAGTTTTAAAAAAGTCCTTTATTTATTTGCAACAAAAACAAATGGAATTAAGCCTAGATTTAGAATTAACAATACAGTAATTAAATTTTTTATTTTAATCAATATATTAATAAATCCATATAATAAACTAAGTTTAAATATGATTGATTTTTTTAAATCAAATTCAAAGTATAGTAATGATAAAATAAAAAAAGAATTAGACTATAAATTTATTTCAGTTGAACAATCAATTATTGATATTTTATCTATTTAGAATTTATTTCTATTTCTGATTGCAGCTCATTTAATATTAATTCAAAATCAGATAAATTCTCTAAATACTGATCCATTTGTTTGTTAAAATCATCTTGAGTCAATTTTTTACTAGAAAAAATATACTTAAATTCTTTATTATAAGTAGAGTCATCTATAAAACCCATTTCATGCTTTGATTTTAAATACTCTAAATCTTTAAATATCTCAATAAATGTTTCTTTATTTATTTTGCCTTCTTGATTAGGATTTGAACAGGTTGTTAAAACTAAATTAGCGCTTAAAAGTAAGCAAATCACCCATTTTTTCTTCATTAAATTTTCCATTATTATATACTAAATTACCATTCACAAATGTATGTGTGATTTTATGATTTAAAATTTGACCTTCAAAAGGAGACCACCCACATTTATATAATATATTTTTCTTTGTCACCTCATGAATAGAGTTGTTGTTAAATAATACTAAATCTGCAAAATAACCCTCTCTCACAAAACCTCTTTTTTCAATATTAAAACATTTTGCTGGAGCATGACACATTTTATTAACTATATCCACTAATTCAATTTTTCCATTTGACATATGCTCTAACATAATAAGTAAAAAGTGTTGTACTAAAGGTCCACCTGATGGAGCATTTAAATAACTTTGTTGTTTTTCTTCAATTGTATGCGGAGCATGATCAGATGCAATAATGTCTAAATGACCATCCAACAAACCTTCCCATAGAGCTTCTCTATCATTTTTAGTTTTGACAGCTGGATTCCATTTTATCCAAGGTCCTAATTTTTTATAATCAGAATCTATAAAAGTCAAATGATGTATACAAACTTCCGAAGTAATTCTTTTTTCTTCTAGGGAGATTTGATTAGAAAACAATTCTAATTCTTCCTTTGTTGATATATGTAAAACATGCAATCTGGTATTATATTTTTTTGCTAACCCAACAGCTAATTCTGATGATTTATAACAAGCCTCTCTTGATCTAATTATAGGGTGATAGTCAAATGGTATATTTTGACCAAATTGTTTTTTTGCTAAAGAAATATTATTTCTTATTGTTTGTTCATCTTCACAATGGGTAGCTATTAAACCATCACATTTTGAAAAAATATTATTTAAAGTAGTAAAATTATCAACTAACATATTACCTGTTGAAGAGCCCATAAATATTTTTAAACCCGGGCATGTTTTGAAATCTACCTTTAAAACTTCATCTAAATTGTCATTTGAAGCTCCAAAAAAAAATGAAAAATTAGCCAATGAAGTGTTTTTACCTATCAGTATTTTATCATTTAATAAATCTTCAGTTAACGTCTGCGGATTTGTGTTTGGCATTTCCATATATGAAGTAATTCCACCAGCAACTGCAGCTCTAGACTCTGTATAAATATTAGCTTTATGGGTTAAACCGGGCTCTCTAAAATGTACTTGGTCATCAATTACTCCTGGGATCAAATAGCTTCCTTGTGCATCATAAATTGTGTGATGTTTTGCTGAAATCGTTGAATCTATTTTAGAAATTATTTTGTTTTTAATTAAAATATCAGATTCAAATATTTTTCCTTCGTTTACAATTTTTGCATTTTTAATTATTGTTCCCATTACTTTTTTCTTTTAAATTCGCTAGAAAATAAAATATTTCTAACAACGAGTCTAAAAACTCCAAACACGCCCTCCCAAATTATTTTATTATTAATTTTTGAATCTCCTTTCTCCCTGTCCCTAAAAATAATTGGAATCTCTTTAATCTTATAATTCATTTTCCAAGTTCTATACTTCATTTCAATTTGAAAACCATAACCAACAAATTTAATCTTAGAAAAGTCCAAACTTGTTAATACATCTCTCTTATATCCATTAAAACCAGCCGTTGAATCTGAAACTTTTATTCTTGTAAAGAATCGTACATACTTTGATGCAAAATATGAAAGAAGAACCCTACTCATTGGCCAATTAACTACATTTACTCCCGTAATATACCTAGATCCTATTACCATATCAGCTTCATTTTGTTTTAAAACATTATGTAATCTAATTAAATCTTTTGGATCATGAGAAAAATCACAATCCATTTGAAAAAAAAATTTATATTCTTTTTCTAAGCCCCAATTGAAACCTGCAATATAAGCTGCGCCTAAACCTATTTTTTTTTCTCTTTCTAATAAAAATAAATTTGAATTGTATTTTTTTTGCAACTCCTTAACAAATAAACTTGTGCCATCTGGAGAAGAATCATCTACAATTAAAATATGAAAATGACTATATAAAGAGAATATCCTTTCTATCATCAAAGATACATTTTCAGACTCATTGTATGTGGGTATAATAATTAAACTATCTATCATAATATTTACAAAAGTAAATAATTAACGTTAATGTTGCTGAAATTATATATTATACTGATTCAATTTATTATATTTGAACACATCACAAAATGAAAATAATTATGAAAAAACTATTAACCTTTACTCTATTTTTAACTACTATTTCATTTAGTCAAGATTGTTCTCAATTATTTTTTTCTGAATATATTGAAGGCTGGTCCAATAATAAAGCATTAGAAATTTATAACCCTACCGGAGAAACTATTGATTTATCATCTTATTCTATTTCAAGATATTCAAATGGTGGAACCACTCCTAGCACAACTCAACTGGCAGGAATAATTAATGCTTACGGAACTTTTGTAGTTTGCCTAGACAAACAAGACCCTAATGGAGAAGGTTATGAAGCGCCTGTTTGGGATGGTTATTACACTTATATTGACTCATTAACTGGAGAAGAAGTTACTACATACAATGAAGACACTGACTTACAAAGTAAAGTAGATTTATTTTTGAATCCGATATACTATTTTGGGACAGACCCAGATTCAGCAGCTGCATTTCCAACAACCATGTATTTCAATGGAAATGATGCGGTAACACTAGAATTATTAGGAACAGGTATTGTAATTGACTTGATCGGAAAAGTTGGAGAAGATCCTGGAGCCTCTTGGAACGATTCTGAAGGAAATTATTGGACAAAAGATCACACTTTAATAAGAAAACCACTTATTGCTCAAGGTGTTTCTGCAAACCCAACTATATTTGATCCAACTTTAGAGTGGGATTCTCTTCCTGTTAATACATTTATGAATTTAGGATTTCATGACTGTGATTGCAATATAAACTCTAATCTTGAAGAATTAAATAATAGGTTAAGAATATTCCCAAACCCTGTGACTAACTCTCAAAAAGTTTATATTTCAAATGACTACGCTATAAAAGAAATATTAATTTCTAACCAATTAGGTAAAATAATTTCAAAATCGAAATCAAATGCTATTGAAACAACAATTGATATTTCCAATTATTCATCAGGTCTATATTTCATTTCAGTTATCGATGCATATGGAACAAAAACCAGACCGATTTTAGTAGAAAATGAATAAATATTTTGTATTAGTATTTTTTTTCTGTTTTAATTTTTTATTTAGTCAAAACGGTACACCTATTTTGATTGAAGGTGTTGTTATTGACGAAAATTCAGATGAAACCCTTCCTTTAGCTAATATTGTCATAAATGATATTTATGGTAACATGATTGGTGGCACAACGGCAAATACATTTGGAGAATTTAAAATTTCGCTGAACTCAAATAATCCAACTGTAATCATTAACGCTTCTTATATTGGTTATAATAACTATAGACAAACGCTGCCATTATTAGAACTAAAATCTATCCCACGTTTAACTATAAAAATGAAAACAGAAGAGTTAAATGCTGTTGATATAATCAGTGATCAAGCAGAATTTAGAAAAACCCCTGTTTCCCTAAGTAATGTAAAACTAGAAAAAATAGAAACAGAATTAGCTGGTCAAGAAATTCCAATGCTTTTGAATTCAACACCTGGTGTCTATGCAACACAAACAGGAGGGGGAGATGGAGATGTAAGAATAAATATTAGAGGTTTCAATCAAAGAAATGTGGCTGTAATGATTGATGGTGTCCCAATGAATGATATGGAAAATGGATGGGTATACTGGTCTAATTGGTTTGGATTAGACGGATTAACAAGAACCATTCAAGTTCAGAGAGGACTAGGAGCCTCAAAATTAGCCTTACCATCTGTTGGTGGAACTATTAATATTATAACTAAGGGAATTGACACAAAAGAAGGTGGAAGAATAAAACAAGAAATAGGAAATGGAAATTCATTAAGAACATCTTTTGCCTACACAACTAAAGATTTTAAAATAGGCAAATTTAATTTTGCAGGTTCATTCAAAAGGTCTGATGGTTTAATTGATCAAACCTCTTCAAAGGGTTTCTTTTATTATTTAAAATGGCAAAAACAGTTTAAAAATCACATATTTTCTTTATCTGCATTTGGAGCCCCTCAAGAACATGATCAAAGAAAATATCAAACAGGAATGGCTGTTTATGATAAAGAATTTGCCGCTAATCAAGGAGTTAACGTAGAGTCTCTTGAAGGGGGCTATGGTTTAACATACAATCCCAATTGGGGAGTATATAATAATTATCAAGTTGTATTTGAAAATGGTGTAGCAATTGATACTATTAGAGGAGAAAATCGTTACGTTAACAGATTTAAAAATTATTATCATAAACCTAATTTTAATTTTCAACATTTATGGAATTTAAATGAAAATACTTCTTTAACTAACGTATTATATTATTCTACTGGTCATGGTGGTGGAACAGGATTACATGGCGGAATGCTTACTTATACACCTAATAATCAAATTGATTTTCAAAATATTTATGATGTAAATCATGGTAATATTTGGAACTCTTTTATTAATCCAGGTGGACCAGCAATTGATTTAGCTTACAGCAGTACTGAAAAAAAATCTACAAGCATATTATACTCTTCCATAAATAATCATTATTGGGGTGGTTTACTATCTACTTTTAATTTTAAAATAAATAATGAATTAGATTTAGCGTCCGGGTTAGACTTGAGAACATATAAAGGAGAACATTATAGAGAGGTCTATGACTTATTAGGTGGAGATTACTACGTTGGGTCACTAGGTTCTGGTTCAAAAAATTCAGTAGGAGAAAGTTCAAATAATTTAATTTTAAGAGAAGGCGATAAAATGTATTATCACAATGATGGACTAGTTAGGTGGGCTGGAGCATTTGGACAATTAGAATATAACTATAAAGATATTTCTGCATTTATTAACGTTACCGGATCACAAACTTTATATAAAAGAATTGACTACTTTAAAAAACAAGATTTAGTTTTTAATGATACTATTCTAGTCCAAGCTGTTGGTATAAATGATACTATTAATTATAATGGAACTGAGTACACCATTAATTCTCAAGAAGCAAGATATACAGAGAGCAATTGGGAGAGTTTCCCAGGATTTACTTTTAAAACTGGCGCAAATTGGAATATAGATGAATCTAACAATGTTTTTATTAATACAGGAATTTTATCAAAAGCACCTAGATTCAACAATGTTTTTAATTATAATAATGAAACATATTTTAATACTAAAAACGAAATTGTCAAAGCTATTGAAGTTGGCTATGGTTATAAATCAAGAAATTTCTCTTTAAACTTAAATGCTTATAATACTATCTGGGAAAACAAACCTCAATCAGGAACTACTGTACTTGATGGTGGTGAAACCGTTTCTTATAACATAAATGGCATCAACGCTTTACATCAAGGAATTGAACTAGATTTTGCATGGAAAATATCAAAATCATTAAAATATGAGTTCCTTAGTTCAATTGGAAACTGGAAATGGAATTCAGGTGACACAGTAAACTTTTATTTGAATCAACAACTTTTAGAAAGTGATTACTTTGATGCTAGAGGAGTATATGTAGGTGACTCGCCTCAAACACAAATAGGGTCAAGTATAAGTTATAATTTCATGTTTGGCAAGAAAACTAAAGGTTATATAAAGTTAAAAGGAATTTACTCTGATAGATTCTTTTCTGACTATGATCCATTTACATTAAATGAAGAAAAAACTGTTTGGCAAATACCTGGATATGCTGTATTTAGTTTACATATGGGGCAAAATTTTTATTTTAAAAAATCTAGCTTAAATTTTAAATTGAATGTGCTAAATTTATTTAATACAACATATATTAGTGACGCAGAAAATAATTCAAGTTACGTTGAAGATTCACCAATGAACTCTGATGCATCTTCTGCATCAGTTTTTTTTGGTATGCCAAGAAGATTAGTTGCCTCAATAGAATATAAATTTTAACACTATGAAACACTTTTTACATATAATTTTATACATAGGAATCCCATTTTTTACGATTTGTCAAACAGTTGATTATTATCAATCTTGTTTTGGTTTATCTGGTGAAGAACTAAAATCTGAACTTCATGAATTAATAAGTGATCACACTTCTTATTCTTACACTACAACAAAAGATATTCTAAGGGAATCTGATGAAGACCCAAATAATCCTTCAAATATAATCTTAGTATACTCTGGCAATTCAATTGATAAATTTGACTTTGCATCCAATATGCAAGCTGATTTCTGGAACAGAGAACATGTTTGGCCAAAATCTCATGGAGAATTTGATAATGGCGACCCTTTTGAAGAACCTGCTTATTCAGATGCTCATAATTTAAAACCTATTGATAGTAGCATGAATACATTTAGAGGTGAAAAAGATTTTGACAATGGCGGAAGTATAGTTTTTAATGGGGATGTTGAAACCTCATGTTATTCAACTACAACAACTTTTGAGCCTAGAGATGAGGTAAAAGGAGACATTGCTAGAATTATATTTTATATGGATGTTAGATACGAAGGAGGTTCAGGTGAACCTAACTTAGTTGTTGTTGATGGTTTAACAACATATCCTTATCCACAAATTGGAGATAAATCAACACTTTTACAGTGGCATGAACAAGACCCCCCTGATGCATTTGAAAAAAGAAGAAATGATATTATATTTAAATGGCAAGGAAATAGAAACCCATTTATAGACTACCCTGAATTTGTTGACTATATATTTTCTGAAGAAGAACCAAATATTAATCCTATACAATTTTCTAATGTTTCTATTGATCCTGAAAATATTGAAGGAGGCTCAACTTTCACAATATCAGCTAATATAATCAGTACCATTAATTGTCCTGTTGTAAATATGACTTTAAATTTTGGAAACAGTTGGTGGGACACATCAAGTAGTATAAATATGAGCTTAAATGAAAATGGGAATTATGAATGTCAAATTCCTGCACAACCGTATAACACGATGTTTTGCTACAATATAACTGCAACTATTTGTGATGACTTTGGTATTTCTCAAACATTTTATGGCTCTGAGATAATACCTCCATTTCCATTTGAAGGGGTTATAACTCCAATTAATGAAATTCAAGGTGAATCAGAATCTTCTCCCTATGAAGGACAGTTTGTAAATACAACTGGTATTGTAACCGGTGCATTTGCAAATAGTTTTTACATTCAAAATGGATCTGAACCCTGGTCAGGAATTTATATTTATAGCAGCGCCGGCCTTCCTCAAATCGGTGATAGCGTGATTGTAGTAGGTGAAGTAAGTGAATTTTGCTGGGATGATGGCTCATTATGTGACGGTCCTGGAACAACCGAAATTTATCAACCAGAAGATATTTACATAATTAGTAATAATAATCCAATTCCTGAACCAATTCTAGTAACAAGTGGTGAAGCTTTACAAGAACAGTACGAAGGAGTTTTGATTAAAATGATTGATGTTGAATGTACATCAAATGCAAATGGATATGGTGTTTGGAATGTGAATGATGGTTCTGGCACATGTGGTATTCATAATACACCTGATGGCTATGAGCATGATGAAGAAATTGGTGAAGTATATACAATAACAGGTGTTGTTTCTTCAACTTTCAATGATTGGAAAGTAGATTTACGAATGCCATCCGACGTTGAATCAGGAGCAGACACAACTCCACCATACATAGCTAATCATGAATGTTATGAAGTTGGTAATAACTACTTTATATATTTATTTTTTAATGAAGAAATTGATAATTCATATGTAAATGATTTAAATTTCTATGTTGGTGGTGGTGACATTCAAAGCGTTTCTATGGATATTTTTGACCCAACAAAAATTATAATTTCACTTACTAATTTGAGCTCATCTAATTTTATTATTAATGTTTTTGAAATGGCTGATTTAAACGGAAATATAGGCGAGAATATTTTTTACCAATTCGATTGTAATTTTAATATAAGTATTGATGAAATTAATAGTAATAATATGTTATATCCAAACCCTGGAAATGGATTATTCAATTTAAATTTAAAAGAAGATTTAAATAATATTAAAATTTATAATTTACAAGGGAAACTAATATTAAATAATATACTACCAAAAGGTAAAAATCAATTAAAAATAAATGATGTTGGCTTTTACTTTATAGAAATTAACAATGCAAATTATATTCCTTTAATTGTGAAATAATTAACTAACAAATTGCATTAATATACCGCAAAACCACGCGGCATAGGTTCCTAAAGCATAACCTAAAACGGCAAGAAGAACTCCTACAGGAGCTAGTGATGGATGAAAAGCAGAGGCGACAACCGGTGCAGAGGCAGCGCCACCAACATTTGCTTGACTTCCTACAGCAACAAAGAAGAATGGAGCTTTAATTAGTTTAGCTATCAACAATAATAAAAAAACATGAATTAGCATCCATATAAAACCTAATATAAATAATCCTGGATTATCTAAAATTGCCAATGCATCCATTTTCATCCCAATAGTAGCAACTAAAACATATAAAAAAATACTTCCTATTGTAGATGCTCCAGCTCCTTCATATTTTCTAAAATTAGTAAATGATAAAGTCAAGCCACCAGTAGTTGCTATAACAATTAACCAAAAAAATTTACTAGTTAAACTAAATTTCTCTAAATAGGGAAAATTATTCTGAATATAAGGACTTATTATATCAGAAAAGAAATGTGCAAAACCAGTTACACCAAATCCAATAGCAATAATCATCATGAAATCTAACAATGATGGAATTCGTTGATTTTTCTTTTTGTAGTTTATTAATTTATTTTTCAAATCTTCTATAGCCGAAGAATCTGCTTTCAGCCATTTATCTACACGTTGATTAATTCCAGCGCCAAAGAGTAAAAACCCCATCCATACATTAGCAACTATTACATCAACTGTAATCATAGAGCTGAATATTTTATCATCTACATTAAACATTTCTTTCATTGCCGCTTGGTTAGCCCCCCCCCCCCAATCCAACTTCCTGCTACTGTCGTTAACCCTCTCCATAAATCTTCGGGATTAATAGGAACCAATCCAAAATATGATGCTATTAATAAGCTAATAGGACCCCCTATTAAAATACCAACTGTTCCCGTAAGAAACATGATGATGGCTTTAGGGCCAAGATTAATAATACTTTTCAAATCAATACTTAATGTCAATAAAACTAAACTAGCTGGTAATAAATACCTAGAAGCAACATAATACAAATTTTTAGATACATCAGGAGAAACAAGACCTAAGCTATTTAATATTGAAGGCATAAAATAACAAAGTAATAATCCCGGGACATACTTAAAAAATTTTACTAAAAAACTATTAGTACTTTTTTCAGCATAAAAAATCGCTGCAAGAATAATAATTAAAACACCTAAAACAGGCGCTTCAGTGTTAAAAAAATAAGTAGATATTTCCATATATGTGATTTTATAGCATAACTCTTTTTATAGAATCAATAAATTTTTCTTTTTGATCAAAATGAACCCAATGATTTGCTTCATCAATATTAATTATTTCAGAATTTAAAAAATATTTTTTTATTAATGTGTTGTCTGAGTCTAAAATGTAATTTGATTTACCCCCCTTTATAAAATAGCATAAACCATCCCAAGAAAAATTTAGATACTTGAATTTCATTAACTCTTCAATAGAGTTTTTAATTACATTTAAATTAAAACGAAAATTTAATTTTCCATCCTTCCAAAATAAATTTTTCAACAAAAATTGAATTGTCTTATTATCTATTTTTTTGTTTTCTAAAATGAGTTGTGCTTTTTTTCTAGATTTTAATTCTGCATTATCTATGTAAACCAATGCAGATGTTAATGCGCCGTAATCATTAATATAACTTTTAGGAGCTATATCAATAATAATCAATTTACTTAAATACTGTGGATATTGAAACGCAAATACCATTGCGGTCTTCCCCCCCATAGAATGACCTAAAATAGAGGGTTTTTTAATATTATGATAATTTATATAATTATATAAATCATTACTCATTGAATCATAATTATGCTTGAAATCATGAAAGGATTTTCCATGATTTCGTTGATCTAAAATATGTACTTGATAAAAAATAGATAGTTCTTTCGCTATACTAAACCAATTATCTAATGAACCAAACAAACCATGTAAAATAATTAATACTTTATCATTTGAGCCTAGTATTTTAGAATTTAAAATCATACTAAGTTTCTTTTATACATTTGAATAGTATTTTCCAATCCAAAATATAATGCATCACAAATTAATGCATGGCCAATAGAAACCTCTTTCAATTTATAAATATTTGATGCAAAAAATTTCAAATTTTGGAGATTCAAATCATGGCCTGCATTAATTTCCAAATCAATTCTGTGAGCCAATTCAGCAGATTCTATAAATGGTTTGATTGCTTTTTCTTTATTTTTAGAAAATTTATTTGCATAACTTTCTGTATATAACTCTACCCTATCTGTGTTTATTTCTTTTGCTGCTAGAATCATTTTTTTTATAGGCTCAATAAAGATTGAGGTCCTAATACCTTTCACGTGAAATTCACAAATTATTTCTTTTAAAAAAGTGCTATTTTTAATTATATCCCAGCCAAAATTTGATGTTAACGCATCCGGCGGGTCTGGTACTAATGTGACCTGATTAGGTTTAACTTTTAAAACCATCTCCACAAAATCTTTTGAGGGAAAGCCTTCTATATTAAATTCAGTATTTATAACATTTTTTAATAAGAATAAATCTTTTTTTCTTATATGTCTTTCATCAGGTCTGGGGTGTACTGTTATACCTTCAGCACCAAATCTTTCACAATCTTTTGCAAATTGAATTACATTTGGGTTATTACCTCCTCTGGCATTTCTTAAAGTTGCTGCCTTATTAATATTAACACTTAATCTTGTCATAAAAATTTATTTTATCATAAAAATAGTAAGTTTGTTTTATAAAATTCATAAATGAAAGTAAAAGAATTATTAAGAACTGACATCCCCACCATCACTCAAAATACAACCGGCAATATGGCTCTTTTGATAATGGAAGAATATAAAACATCACATTTAATTATTCTTTCTGAAACAGAATTTAAGGGAATTGTTGATCAAGAATCTATTTTAGAAATGGAAGATTTAACAAAAGAACTAAACACAATAATTTCTCAAACAAAAAAAATATCTTTAAGTATAAATAATCACATCTGTATTGCTATAAAAACTTTTAGTGAACACAAAGTTTCTATTATTCCAATATTTGAGGAAAATAAATATTATGGATATATAACCATGGCTGATATTATATATAAAATTGGCCACCCATACCAACTTACAGAAATAGGAATTTTAACTATTGAGTGCACGATAGAAGATTACTCATTGTCCGAAATTAGTAGATTGATTGAGCAAAATGAAGGCAAAGTAATGAGCTCATTTGTACAAATAAATCCAAATTCCAAAAATATTCATGTTGATATAATTGTAAATCAAAAAAATCTTACTAGAATTATTAAGTCCCTGAGAAGATTCAAATGGAATGTTACGGAAACATACGATACGGCTTTATTTGAAAAATTAGATAATAGATTTGATTCATTTTTAAGATACTTAAATACCTAAACAAAATGAGGATTATTTTATATACACAACAAATCACTACTGACTCTTCTAATTATATTAAAACATGTATTGAGGAAATATTAAAATATAATTCTAAATTATTTGTTTTAGAAAAAGTATATAAAAAGATTGAAAAATACATCAGTTTCCCAAAACAAACTACAGTTTTAAAAAAAATATCTAAAACAAATAATATTGATTTTTTAATTTGTTTTGGAGGTGATGGAACAATGTTAAAAGCAGCACATTTAATTGGGAAACTAAATATTCCGATTACTGGTATTAATACAGGAAGACTGGGGTTTTTAGCAAATATCCCAAAACAAAATATTTCTGACTTAATTTCTGATTTATATAATAAAAAATTTCAAATTAGTGCTAGAAGTTTGATTCAAGTTTCTACAAAACCTAAATTAAAAAAGAAATTATTCCAATTTGCTTTAAATGAAGTTTCAATTTCTGAAAAAAACCATCTTTCTATGATTAGTATTAATACTTATGTAAATAATAATTTTTTAAATACATACTGGGGAGATGGTCTAATTGTATCTACTCCAACAGGCTCAACGGCTCATTCATTAAGTTGCGGAGGGCCTATAGTTATGCCCGATTCAAATAATTTCATTATTACACCAATTTCTTCACATAATTTAAATGTTCGACCTTTAATTTTATCTGATAAAAATTCCATTCAAATTCATCTAGACCAAAGATTTAAATCATTTAACCTGTCTATTGATGGTCAAACAGAAAAAATAACAAACAAACACATTGTGTGTATTCAAAAAGAAAAATTTAAAATTAATTTTATAATAACTAAAAAAAATAATTACTTCGATACATTACGTAATAAACTACTCTGGGGTTTAGATAAAAGAAATAATGAATAAAAGCCTTATATTTAACAATTATGTATATTGTAAAATATATATTGATTAGTATGCATGTGTTTAAAAAAATAATACTGTTTTTTTATTTATTTATTGGTTCTTTTGCATTTTCACAAACTGAACTAGGCCTTTTTATGGGAACATCTTTTTTTCATGGAGATGTTGGCTACAATTCTTTAAATTTTGGTAATACAGATAAATTATTTATTAACGCAAAAGCTGCAATAGGCTTAAATTTTAGAAAAAATTTGAATTCTAGAATTGCAGTTAATTTTAGTTTGAAAAGAGGTGAAATTAGTTCATTTGACAGTAATTCAGAAGATTTATTTATTACTCAAAGAAATTTGGATTTTCAATCAAATATTACAGAGATGTCTAGTAATTTTGAATTTAATTTCTCTCCTTATAAAATTGGATCTGAAAAATTTAATAAATCTTTATATGTGTTTACTGGAATTAGTGGATTTAAATTTAATCCAAAAGGTTATTATAACGGAACCTGGGTAGAGTTACAACCTTTAGGCACAGAAGGTCAGGGTAGTTTTTTATATCCAGAAAGAGAAAAATATAAACTATTTGCTATTGGCATACCTATAGGGATTGGTTATAAATTAAATTTAAATGATTTTTTAGCACTAAATATTGCTTGGTCTTGGACACTAACAAAAACTGATTATATAGATGATGTGAGCTTAGATTATATAAACCCTAATTTATTAAGCGAACAAGCTCAAAACTTAGCTGACAAATCTTATTCTGGATTTGAAGAAGGAAGTCAACGAGGTAATTCAGAAAATATGGATAAATTTGGTTTTTTTGGTGTTAGTTTTGTTTATAAAATTCCTAAAAAATCCTTCTGTTCACAGATTAATTATTAATGACTTTGTTTTCTGAAATTGATTCTAAAAAATTGCCTAACCACGTAAGTATAATTATGGATGGTAATGGCCGTTGGGCTAAAATATTAGGAAAAAAACGAACTTTTGGCCATCAGAAAGGAATAGAGACTGTTAAAAAAATAATAGAAGAATCTATAAAATTGGAAATTAAATACCTAACATTATTTGCCTTTTCAAAAGAAAATTGGGAAAGACCAAATTATGAGGTCAAAATGATTATGAAGTTATTAGCAAGCTCTGTAATAAAATATAAAAAGACATTAATGGAAAATGATGTAAAATTAAATACTATTGGAGATTTAAATGACTTACCTTTAGATTCTAAACTTGCTATTGAAAAAGTTAAACAATTGACAAATAAAAATAAAAAATTAACGTTAACCATTGCATTAAGTTATAGTGCTAGATGGGAGATTTCTAATGCAATAAAAAAAATTGTTAGCGAATTTGATCAAAAGAAATTTAATGCCAAAAATATAAATGAAAAATTGGTAAATAATTACCTTTGTACAAATAATTTACCTTATCCTGATCTTTTAATCAGAACAGGTGGTGAAAAAAGAATAAGTAACTTTCTATTATGGCAATTAGCTTATGCAGAATTATATTTTTGTGAAACTAATTGGCCAGAGTTTGGAAAAAATGATTTTTATCAAGCTATTTTAGAATATCAAAAAAGAGAAAGAAGATTTGGAAAAGTTAATTGAAATGAGAAAAAATTATTTTAAGATCCTAGTTATATTAATATTAGGAATTCATTCTATTTCATTGAGTCAATCTAACAATGACATGAATTCTCAATATATGATCGGTGGTATTATTTTTTCTGGTAATTCAACAGTAGAAAGTAACAACATTCTATCCTTAATCAATCTTAAAGTTGGAGATAATATCTTTGTGCCTGGAGAAGAAATACCTAATGCTATTCAAACTTTATGGAAACAAAAATTGTTTTCAGATATACAAATATTTCAAACTAAAATTGAAGGAAATATAATTTTTCTTGAAATTTATCTCAATCAGCTCCCTAAACTAGAAAAATTTCAATTTAAGGGTCTTAAAAAATCTGAAATTGACAAGCTTCGAGATGAAATAAATTTAGTGAGAGGAAACTCTGTTAGCGAACAAATCAAGAAGAAAATAAAAAATCACATAATTAAATATTTTCGTGAAAAAGGGTTTTTTAATGTGAATTGCGATGTCATTGAAAACTATAATAAAAACCTAAATAAATCAACATTGATAATTGATGTTAAGAAAAATGAACGAATGAAAATTAAAGAAATCATTTTCAAATCTGACAAAAGTTCATTTAAAAATGGAAAGTTAAAAAGACAATTAAAAAACACTAAGGAAAAGGGAATAAAAAATATATTTAGTTCATCAAAGTATATTGAAAGTGATTTGGAAGAAGATTTACAAAATCTAATTTCTTTATACAGAGAAAACGGATTTAGAGACGCGCAAATAACTAATCATTCAATTATAATTAACGAAAAGAATGAATTAGAATTAACCATCAACATTTTAGAGGGTGAGAAATATTTTTTTGGTGACATAAATTGGATCGGAAACTCTAAATATAACTCTGAAAAATTAAATGAATTATTGTCCGTTAAATCCGGTGAAATTTTTGATCAAAAATTATTAGAAGAAAGATTATACATGAGTAGAAATGGAAATGATATAAGCTCTTTATATATGGACGATGGATATCTTTTTTTTCAAGCAAATCCAATTGAAACAGGGATAGAAGATCAAAAAATTAATTTAGAAATTAGACTTAGTGAAGGAAAAAGAGCTGTTGTAAATAACGTTTCTGTAACCGGAAACACTAAGGTTAAAGACCACGTTATTATGAGAGAAGTTAGATCTTTACCTGGTTCAATGTTTAAAAGGTCTGATATTATTAGAACTCAAGAAGAATTTAATCGCTTAGGCTATTTTAATCCTGAGTCACTTGGTGTTAACCCTATACCCGATCCAGAAACGGGTACAGTTGACATAGAATACAGTGTAGAATCAAAATCGTCGGACCAATTAGAGCTTCAAGGGGGTTGGGGAAATGGAATGGTTGTTGGAGCATTCTCTGTAGTTTTTAACAATTTCTCTACTAAAAACTTTTTTAAAAAAGAAAGCTGGAGCCCCATGCCTCATGGAGATGGACAAAAAATTAGATTACGCGCCGCCTCAAATGGAACATACTATCAAAACTATAGCTTGTCTTTCGAAGAACCGTGGATGGGAGGTGCAAAACCTAACAGTTTTTCTGTCTCATTATGGAAAACAATTCAATCATTTACTGAGGGTTCTAAGATGGATATTTCTGGCTTGAGTATTGGTTTTGGAAAAAGACTCAATTGGCCAGATGACTATTTTACAATATCCCACTCATTAAATTTTCAAAGATATAATTTAGAAGATTATCAAACCAGTTTATTTGATTTTAGTGACGGCTTTTCTAATAATATAAATTACGCCACAACTTTTTCAAGAAACTCTATTTTTAATCCTATATATCCTAGAAATGGCTCTAAATTTTCAATATATTTTGAGTTAACACCGCCTTATTCTTTATTTAAAGAAAAAAACTACTATGAGAACCTAACAGATGATCAAGAAAGATACCGTTTCTTGGAGTATAATAAATTTAAATTTGATGGAACCTGGTACAATAGTATATTTGGTGATTTAGTTATTAGAACTCATTTTGAATTAGGTTTTTTGGGCACATATAATAAAACTGTTGGACTCCCTCCTTTTGAAAGATTTTTTGTTGGAGGTGATGGTCTTAGTGGATATTCTATAGACGGCCGAGAAATTATTGCACTTAGAGGATATCCAAACGGGTCATTAAGTTCAGATTCAGGAGACGCTCTATATAATAAATATAATATAGAATTAAGATATCCTGTTTCATTAAATCCAAACTCAACAATTTATGCTCTTTTATTTACAGAAGCCGGAAATTCATGGTCAAATTATAATAACTACAATCCTTTTGAATTAAAAAGATCCGCTGGATTAGGAATTAGAATATTTATGCCTATGTTTGGTTTATTAGGTCTAGATTTTGCACATGGATTTGATAACTTAAATAATTCAACAATAAAAAGTGGTTGGCAAACTCATTTTATAATTGGTCAACAATTTTAAATGATTAAATTTGCTGAGTTTTAGAAATTAATATTTTTATATGAAAAAAATAAGTTTAACATTAATTACACTGTTTTTAATCAACTTTTGTTTTTCTCAAAAAGTAGCCTATGTGGACTCAAAATATATTTTGAGTAATATTCCTGAATTTACAAGTGCGCAAGAAGAAATTGAAGAACTCTCTCAAAAATGGGAAGATGAAATTCAAAACTTATACATAGATATTGAGAAAATGTACCAAAGCTATAAAGCCGAAAAATACCTACTTCCAGAAAATGAAAAAAAAATAATAGAAGAAAATATTATTAACAAGGAACAAGAAGTTAGAGAATATCAAAAAAGTTTGTTTGGGCCAAATGGTAAACTTTATGAAAAACAAAGAGAAAAAGTTGAGCCCATTCAAGAAATAATTTATAATGCAATAAAAGAATATGCAGAAAAAAATAGATATGAAATTATTTTTGACAAATCTTCTGAATTAATTATGTTATATTCAAATGAAGATTTAGATGTAAGTAATGATATTTTAGATCAACTAGGTTATAATTATTAAAATTTTAAATATGAAAAAAATACTTTTAAGTTCTTTATTTTGTTTGTTTTCAATATGTATTATTGCTCAACAAAAAATAGGACATGTTAACTCTCAAGAAATTATGTCAAAAATGCCTGACATAAAAGTCATTGAAACTAAAATCCAAAAAGAAAGTAAAAAAATGGATGAGATGTACGCAGAAATGATGCAAAAAGCTCAAGAAGCAGCTCAATCTTTTCAAAAAGCACAAAATGATGGTGAAAGTGAATCCGTAATTAAAGCAAAATATGAAGAAGCTATAAACTTAGAACAACGTATGCAAGTTTTTGCCCAAGATGCTCAAAAAGAATTGCAAACTTTACAAAATGATTTACTTGCTCCTGTTGTTGAAAAAATTCAAAATGCTATTAACGACGTAGCAAAAAGTGGAAAATACTCTTATATTCTTGATACAGGTAGTGGTTTTAACGTAATTTTATATAATGATGGACCGGGTTCTAATGATATAACTGGTGAGGTCAAAAAGAAATTAAAACTATAACTATTTGAATTCTGAATTTCCTATAGGGATTTTTGATTCTGGCATTGGGGGCTTAACGGTAGCAAGAGAAATTATTGAGTTAATGCCTAATGAAAAAATAATCTATTTTGGAGACACCCTGCATTTACCTTATGGGGAGAAATCTAAGGAAAAAGTAGTTAATTACTGTTCCAAAATTTGTCACTTTTTATTAAGTAAGAAATGCAAGGCTATAGTTATTGCTTGTAATTCAGCATCATCATTAGCATTAGATTATATTAAAACAGAAGTTGGAAGTAACAGTATAATATTTAATGTTATTGATCCTGTTGTTGATTGTGTGAATAATTTACAAAATAAAAAAATTGGTATTATTGGCACTAATGCAACTATAAACTCTAAAGTTTATGAAAGTAAAATCGATAAACTAAAAAAAAAATTATCTGTTTTTTCCCTAGCAACACCATTGTTGGCACCAATGATTGAATCTGGATTTCACGATGCGTCAATTAAAAAAAAAATTATAGCAACTTATTTAAAACACAATAAACTAAAAGAAATCGAAACTCTTATTCTTGGTTGCACCCACTATCCACTTATTGAATCTGAAATAAAAAACTTTTATAATAAAAAAGTTAATGTAATCAGTTCATTAAATGCTATTGGTTTACACATTAAAAATAAACTGCAGAAAAAAAAATTATTAAATGAAACTCAGAATAGTGAAAAACATGAGTTTTTTGTTTCTGATCTTACAACTAGTTTTCAAAACAGTTCTAAAATATTTTTTAACAACGATATTAATTTAAAAGAAAAAAACATATTTAATGAAAAATAAAATTTACACTATATACTCGGAATACACACCAAACCCAGAAGTAATGAAATTTGTCTCAAATCAAGTTTTAACTGAAGATATGATTGAGTTTGATATAATTCCTAAACAAAATGAGTTTCCACTTATTTATGAATTATTTATGTTCCCTTTCGTTGAAAATATTTTTTTAGGAATAAACTTTATTTCAATTGAAAAAAACGATAAAGTTAACTGGGATGACATTTCATTTGAAATTAGAGTAATGATTCAAGAAAAATTAAATGCCGGCGTTCTAGTAAAAAACACTTCATTAAAGCCCAATACAACAAGCAAAAAAAGAAAAGTAACAGTAAACCGTAAAAGAACAAAAAAAGAAAATTTAATCGAAGATATTTTTGAACAACACATCAGGCCCTACGTTATGCAAGACGGTGGTGATATTTCTTTAGTATCATACGAAAAAGGAATAGTAAAAGTGTTACTTCAAGGAGCTTGTAATGGCTGTCCATCTTCTACTTATACTCTAAAACAAGGTATTGAGACAAAACTCAAACAAATTTTAGGAGATGAAATTAAAGAAGTAATTCCTATAAACTAGTATTAGACAAATAAAAAGAGAATATTAATTTATTCTCTTTTTTTATTGTGAATAATTGGACATATTTATTTTTTTAAAGTATATTGATTCTTTTAAATTTCTATACCTTAATTACTTTAAAATGAAAAAAATAAACAGCGCTTTTATATCTGTTTTTAATAAAGAAAATTTAGAATCACTAGTTTCATTATTAATTAAATTAAATATAAAATTATACTCCTCTGGTGGAACTAAAATAGCTTTAGAAAAATTAGGTTGTAAAGTCACGTCAGTTGAAGATATTACCCAATACCCTTCTATTTTAGGTGGTAGAGTAAAAACTCTTCATCCGAAAGTTTTTGGTGGAATTTTAAATAGAAGGGATAAAAAAAGTGACTTAGAAGATGTTGAAAAATATGATCTCCCAAGTTTTGACTTAGTTGTTGTTGACTTATATCCCTTTGAAGATACTGTTAAAAATAATGCTAACGAAGAAGAAATTATAGAAAAAATTGATATCGGTGGCATTTCTCTAATAAGAGCTGCTGCTAAAAATTATAAGGATGTAATGATTATTCCTTCCAAGGAATTAATTCCAAATTGCACGAGTATAATTGAAAAAAATAATGGCTATACATCATTAGAAGAAAGATTGTTTTTTGCAAAAAAAGCTTTTGAATTATCTTCACATTATGACACCAATATTTTTTCTTGGTTAAGTACTGACAGTGATGAATCTTTAAAAATATCTATTTCAGAATCACAAATATTACGATACGGAGAAAATCCTCATCAAAAAGGAATTTATTATGGAAAACTAACTGAAGTATTTAAAAAGTTAAACGGTAAAGAAATTTCTTATAATAATTTACTAGATATTGATGCCGCTATTAATTTAATTAAAGATTGTAAAGAACCTACATTTGCTATTTTAAAACATAACAATGCATGTGGAATTGCTATAGACAATAATGTTTATGAGGCTTGGAAGAAAGCATTAGCTGGAGATCCTATTTCTGCATTTGGTGGAATTTTAGTTACAAATCAAGAATTAAATTCTAAAGCAGCTGAAAGTATTAATGAATTATTTTTTGAAATTATAATTTCTCCTAATTTTTCAACTAAGGCTATAGAGATTCTAAAAAACAAAAAAAATAGAATTATCTTAGAGCTAAATCCAAAAAATCTAAAAAATAATCATCAGTATAGGTCAATTTTAAATGGAATTTTAGCACAAGAGAGAGATATTTTGATTGATTCTGAGGAAAATTTAGAGAAAATAACTAAATTAAAACCTTCCAAATCTCAAGTTGAAGATTTATTGTTCGCTAGTACAATTTGTAAGCACACAAAATCTAATGCTATAGTTTTGGTAAAAAACAAACAACTTATTGGAATTGGTTGTGGACAAACATCAAGAGTGGATGCGCTAAAACAAGCTATTGAAAAAGCAAAAAATTTTAATTTTGATTTAGAAAATAGTGTTATGGCATCCGATGCCTTTTTTCCATTTCCAGATTGTATAGAAATTGCTGCCAAAGAAAAAGTTTCAGCTGTTATTCAACCTGGTGGTTCAATAAATGACCAATTGTCAATAGATTGTTGTAATAAGAATAATATTAGTATGGTTTTAACTAAAACTAGACATTTTAAACATTAAAAAATACTGCTATGGGGATACTCGATTTTATGAATCTTACTGAAGATATTGCAATAGACTTAGGCACTGCTAACACATTAATTATTCATAACGATAAAGTTGTTGTAAATGAACCGTCTATTGTAGCAATGGAAACAAAAACTGGAAAATTTATTGAAGTAGGAAATAAAGCTCAACAAATGCATGGAAAAGCCCACAAAGGGATTGAAACAACTCGACCTCTAAAAGATGGTGTTATTGCTGACTTTGATGCCGCAGAATCAATGATAAGAGAATTTATCAAAAAAATTCCAGCTTTGAAAAGCCGAATTTTTTCTCCTGCATTAAGAATGGTTATTTGTATACCATCAGGCATTACCGAAGTAGAAAAAAGAGCTGTAAGAGATTCTGCTGAACATTCTGGAGCAAAAGAGGTATACTTAATACATGAGCCAATGGCAGCTGCAATTGGAATTGGAATTGATGTACAAGAACCAAAAGGCAATATGGTTATTGATATAGGTGGAGGAACTACTGAAATTGCTGTAATATCTTTAGGAGGAATTGTTTGCGATAAGTCAGTAAAAGTAGCTGGAGATATTTTTACATCTGATATAAAATTTTATATGCGTACTCACCATAACTTAGTAGTTGGAGACCGTTCTGCTGAAGACATTAAAATTCATTGTGGTGCAGCAACGCAAGAACTAGAAAGCCCTCCAGATGACTGGCCTGTTCAAGGAAGAGACTTGACTACTGGAAAACCAAAACAAGTAATAGTTTCTTATAAAGAAATTGCACAAGCCCTGGACTCCTCAATATGTTCTATTGAAGATGCAATTATGCAAGCCTTAGCAATGACACCACCTGAACTAGCAGCAGATATATACAATACAGGAATATATTTAGCTGGTGGGGGTTCAATGTTAAGAGGGTTAGAAAAAAGAATTTCAGCCAAAACAGACTTAGCAGTTTTCATAGCAGAAGACCCATTAAAAGCTGTAGTAAGAGGTACTGGTATTGCTTTAAAAAACGTAGATCACTATACTTTTTTAATGAGATAATTTAATAAGATTTATGCGATTTTTAATTGAAATCTTAATAAAGCATCATGTTTTTATTGTTTTTGTTTTTTTGACACTTTTTTGTTCATCTTTAATTCTAAAAATAAACCCTTATAATGAAGTTAAAATATTAAATGGAATTAAAAATTTAGTTTATAATTCATTAAGTGTTGAAAACAACTTAATTGAGTACTTTAAATTAAAAAAAATAAATTCAAAATTAGAAAATGAAAACTTTTCTCTAATTAAAGAAAATGAACTATTAAAATTTGAAAATAGTGAACTTGAGTTATATAAAAAATATAAAAATTTAATTATTCTAAATGAGGATAATAGATTTAATTATATACCTGCTAAAGTTGAAAAAAAAAACTGGACACTTCCAAATAATACTATAGTACTTAATAAAGGAAAAAAACATGGTGTTTTAAAAAACATGGGGGTTATAAATAATAATGGAGTCGTGGGATTTGTAAGTAATGCAACAACTCATTTTTGTGAAGTAACAACTTTAATAAGTAAACACACTAGATTATTAACATCTATAAAAACAAAAAACGGAGTGCTAGATGAGGGTGTGTTGAAATGGAATGGGAATTCTCACCAATATGCTAGCTTAGAAGGAGTTGGAAACGAAATCATGATATCTATTGGAGATTCTATTTTCACACATACTGAGTCAAAAAGTTTTTATAGTGGGATTTTTATAGGAACTATTTCTAATTTTGAAAAAAAAATTAGCTCTAATTCTTTTAAAATTGATGTATTATTAGGCGTAGATTTTAAAAATATAACTAGCGCTATAATAATAAAAGATAAATTATATTCTGAATTAAAAAACTCTTATGAAAACAAATAATTCTATCTTATTTTGTTTTTTTGGTAATATTATTATCCAAATATTTATACTTAATCAGTTCCTTTTTTCAAATTGGATAAACCCGTACTATTATATAATTTTTATTTTATTTTTACCTACAAGGAAAAGCCATTTATTTATTATTTTATCTTCTTTTTTAATTGGCTTGTTCATTGATATTGGTGTTGGAACACTAAGTTCTAGCGGCCCAATACATGCACTTAGTAGTTTGTTCTTAGGCTATTTTAGACCAAAATACATAAAACTAATTTCTATTAGAGAAAAAACTTTAACTGATTTGAATTTTGATAATTTATCTTTTGGAAGAATTCTAATTTATGTTTTTGTTGGTGTTATTTTTCATCATTTCTTGTTGTTTATTTTTTCTGGTTTAAGTTTTGCCAATATTATCATTAGCACTATCCTCAGTTCCTTTTTCACAATATTAATTATTATTTTTTCTTACTATATATTTAAAAAATGAAAAGAAACTTTATACTAACAAATAGAAGATTTTTTATTTATTTTTTAATATTATCTGTGTCGAGTATTTTTATTGCTAAATTATTTTACATACAAATAATAAAAAACTCTTATTATGAGAATTTAGCAGAAAATAATGCGAAAAGAAGAATTATGCACCCACCTGAAAGAGGTTTAATTTATGATCGATACAATAAATTACTTGCTAAGAATGATAGTATAATGGATATCATGGTAATCCCACGAGAATTAAAATTAAAAACTACTGAAGATACTTTAGAAATGTGTAATTATTTTGACATAAATAAAAGCATATTAAAAGAAAAGATTCAAAAAGCAAAAAGTTACTCTTATAATAAAGGCTCTTTATTTCTAGAAGAAGTTCCTTTTTCTGTTCTTGAAAACTTATTTCAATTTCCTGGATTGTATGAACAACCTAGAATGGTAAGAAAATATAACACTAACTATGCAGCTAATATTTTAGGATATATTGGTGTCATTAATAATATAAATCCTAATGACTCTTATTATGAAAGTGGTGATAGAATTGGGAAATCTGGAGTAGATAAATCTTATGAAAAAATACTAAGAGGAAAAAAGGGTGTAAAACACATTATTCAAGATGTTAAAGGCAGACAAATGCCATACAAAAATGGTAACATGGATACTCTTTCATTACCTGGGAGATCAATTAACTTAACAATTGATTTAGAATTACAAGAATTTGGGGAAAAAATTATGCAAAATTATAATGGTAGTATTGTTGCTATTGAACCTAGTACTGGTGAGATTTTATGTTTAGTAACCAGCCCATCTTATAATCCTTCTGATTTTATTGGAAAAAAAAGAAATGTAATATATCCTACATTAAGAAGTGATCCTAACAAGCCATTATTTGATCGAACAATATTATCAACATATGCGCCTGGATCAACTATAAAAATGCTTACCGCATTAATTGGTTTAGAAGAAGAAATTATTACTCCTGGAACAAAAATTAATTGTAATTACGGCTGGAATTATGGAAAACGTATGAGGGTGGCTTGTCATGGAACCGACCACCCACCAATGAATATTACAAATGCATTAGCAGAATCATGTAACGCTTACTTTTGTGAAATGTTTTTTAGATTGGTGAAAAACAAAAAGACAAGTGAAATTGGATTAGATACTTGGGCAAAATATTTAAAAGAATTTGGTTTTGGTGATTTTCTAAATAATGATTTACATGCAGGAGTACCAGGAAAAGTTCCTGATGGAAAATACTACACTGAACTTTATAAAGGTTATAATTGGGGACCCTCCAATTGTATTTCACTAGGAATTGGTCAAGGTGAATTACTAACTACTCCAATTCAATTAGCAAACTACACCGCGATTTTAGCCAATAAGGGACATTTTTACACGCCTCATATTATAAAAGATGCAAAAGGCGCTTCTTCTATTAAAGAACATTTGGAATTTAAATTATTAAAAGAAAGATTTTCTAAAAAAAAGACTGTCTCTATTTCAGAAAAATATTTCGATTATGTTATTAAAGGAATGGAAAGGGTATTAGATGGAAAAAATGGCACAGCAAGAAAATCTAGAATAAGTAATTTAAAAATTTGTGGTAAAACAGGTACCGTAGAAAATTATAAAAATAAAATTAAACAAAAAGACCACTCCGTTTTTACTGCTTTTTCGCCAAAAGAAAATCCAAAAATTGCTATTGCTGTATATATTGAAAATGGCGGAGATGGTGGAGATGCAGCTGCTCCTATTGCCAATTTATGTATTGAAAAATTCCTTAAAAGAAATATTGATTTAACTTTTAAAAACAAACCATATTTTGATCATAATTTTAAAAAATATATACTAAAAGTTTTGAATTAATGTATAGAAACCCTGATTATAAATTTATAGATTTTAAAATTTTCCTTTCTTACATAGGGCTAATGTTATTAGGGCTATACGCTATATATGTGGTTGAATATGAACCCAAAACAACATTCTCTTTTTATTCCGAATTTGGAAAACAAATATTATTTCATTTTATATCTCTTACAATTGGAGGATTAATTTTGCTACTTGATGGAAAGTTTTTGATGAGATTATCCTACTTAATTTATGCTTTTTCTATATTTCTTCTAATCTCTGTTTTAATTTTTGGTGAGACAAAACATGGAGCCAGGTCATGGTTTGATTTCGGTGTATTTGGTTTTCAACCTGCCGAATTTGCTAAATTTGGAACTGTTCTGGCCATATGTAAATACCTTTCAAAATTTGATGTTAACTTATCGAAAAAAAGAGATTTACTGAATATTTTATTATTTATTACCACTCCTGTATTTTTGATTTTTTTACAACCTGACATGGGCTCTTGCTTGGTCTTTTCATTTTTAATAATTCCGTTATTTAGAGAAGGATTAAATAAATGGATTCCTATAATGTTATTTGGACTATTATGTTTATTTATTATTACAATTTTATTTTCATTTAAATATACTGTATTAATTATTACATTTTCTACTCTTATATTAATCTTTTATAACAAAAAATCTGTTAAAAAGAGTATTTCTATATTAATCTTATCTTCTTTATTTTCTTTTTGTTTTCAACATACATTTGAAAACTTTTTAAAACCCCACCAACAAACTAGAATAAATGTTCTTCTTGGTAAGAATATTAGTAAAGCTGAAAGATACAATTTAGACCAATCTTTAATAGGTATTGGTTCAGGAGGATTTGTAGGTAAAGGTTTTTTACAAGGGACTCAAACTAAGGGAGACTATATACCTGAACAAAGCACAGATTTTATTTTTTGCGCTATCGGTGAAGAATTTGGGTTTCTAGGTTCTCTAATAACCATAATTCTATTTGTTTTTTTTATGATTAGAATAATAATTATAAGTGAGCGTCAAAGATCAAAATTTTCAAGAATTTTTGGGTATAGTTTTTTGGGAATATTTTTTAGTCACTTTTCCATTAATATTGGTATGATTCTTGGCTTGTTTCCAGTGGTAGGAATTCCATTACCTTTTGTTAGCTACGGCGGAACGGCACTTATAAGTATGACTATTTTTCTCTTCTTTTTCTTAAAATTAGATTCTTATAGAATGGAAATTCTAAAATGACATATGCCTCATATCAATGTATTCATTTGACTTAGACTGTTTAAGCACATTTAATTTAAAATCCGCATTTACTCTATTTAAAGCTTGTTGCTTAGTACTTAATATTTCAGATTCGGAAATTTCTGATGTTAAATTTTTAGTTTTTAAAAAGACAAACACACCCCTGTTTCCAACATAAGGTTTAGATATCTCATTTTCTTTTAATCCAAAGAAAAAACCTGTAGCACCTGGATCATTTCCTCCAACAGGAAAATTAGCAGAAGAAAAAGAAAAATTAGTTGCTAAATTTACTTTTTTATTAATATTCTTGGATATTTGATCAATATCATCGGACCAATTAGTTGAAAATTTTTCTTTAATTAATTCTGACTTCTTATTATCAATTATTTTCTTTTTTATTTCGGCTTTTGCTTCTTCAAAATCTTTGGAGTCTCCATCTTTTAATTCCTTTATAAAAACTACTACATCATCATATATATTAGTAGTAAATCTTTTTATATTTGCTTCATTCCTGTTTTCAAGTTCTACTGAGGAATAAGGTAAGGCTGTATTTATATTACTTGGAATTCCATAAATCCACCTTATAATTTCTCTAGAATTACCTTCAATGCCCGAAATTTCTGTATCTAGTATTGAAATTGAAACATTCTTTTTAATTAGAACATTTTTAATCTTTTTTGCATTTTCCTCAAATTCTTCAGATGTTTTATTAGAAAAAGCGAAATCTTTTGCTTTTCTAAAATTTTTATCTGTTGTGCTGTCATCAAGATATATGTCTTTGTTTAAAAAAACTACTTGCATACTATCTAAATCTTGTTGTAAAACAATTCCTATCTTAACAATCTCTTCATCCACAATTGGTCCAAGGTAATTTTTACCTAATGTATTACTTGCTGTCTTATCATACTCTGAAATAGATTCTAAAGATTGTTTTTCTATAGATACTATATTTTTTATTACTGATTTTTGTCTCACAAAATTTAATAACTCTTGATAAGAATTTGCTGTGTCTAAAATCAATAATTCAAATTTATTTTTATTATTTTCAACTTGTGCCAAAATTTGATTTTTAGCTTTATTAATATCATCTACACTAGGTTTTGCTTCAAAATAATAATAATCTATTACTCTTCGTTTATTTTCATTTTTATAATTCTCTAAATTGTTATTATAATATTCTAATATCTCCTCTTCTGTAATTTCTATTTCTGAGTCTTTAATATCCCTAAAAGGAAAATATATATATTGTCCATTTAAAGATTTATTAGCATCAATATATTCGTTTTCTAAAAACAATTTAGGTGCAAAAGTTCCCATTTCATATAAAGACATAAACCTTGTAATTTCATTATTTGAAATTTGAAAAGGTTTATACATAAAATTATAATTCAAATAATTTGCTTGATTTTGATTTACTTTACTGTTCTCCATCCAAACAGAAATACTGTCTTCTAAAACCTTTCCATCTATATTTTCATCAACCCCCCCTTCATCATCTGTTCTTAACGCTTTCCACCAAGAATTAAAAAATGGTGCAGCATTACCTATTCCAGTAATGGTACCCTTAACTAAATCTGTTTTTTCAGCAAGTGAATAATTGTATTCTAGACTTTGCATTTCTTTCTTTATAAAAGATCTTTGAGAAAAATGATCCCATATTGTATTCAAATTTCGTTTATTTGAATTGACTGTATTTTGAGATTGTTGTATAAACTCTAAATATGTCAAGTGAGCTTGCACAGCTATGTCTTCTGGTTCTGAAATAAAAAGACTCCCTCCTCTAGAGTTTGGCCTTTCATAAGTATTAAACAACTGGTAGCCATGAGAAGTTCCTAGAGAATTTAATTCTAATTGACTTTGTTTACCAGAAAAAACCATACCAAAGGTTTTAAATGCATCAAACTGAGGGTCCACAAATAAATACATACCCACTCCAATAATGAAAAAAGTAAGTCCTTTTAATATTTTATTTGTTCTTAAAGTATTTAATACTGCCATTTTAATATAATTTTGGGATACGAATATACAATTTATTTGTTACTTTAAAACAAGTATTACTTCCTCTATAAAGTTATCTGTAACTTTAGAAACAACAAACGAACTATTATTTACTTCTATTTTTTCATTTTTTTTTGGCATATTACTAATCGATGTAAGTATTAAACCTCCTAATGTTTCATACTCTGTTGAATCAGGTAAGGATAAATTATATTTTTCATTTAAATAACTTACTTTAACTTTTGCAGAAAATTTAATTTTATTTGCTGATATTTTTTCCTCCATAATCTCCTCTATATCATGTTCATCTTGTATTTCACCAAATAGTTCCTCAACAATATCTTCTAAACAAATAATCCCTGATGTTCCACCATATTCATCTAATACAATAGCTATACTTCTTCTATCTTTTAAAAGTTGATCTAAAACTTTTTTTACAGGCATACTTTCAGGAACAAATGATATGGGCAATAACATATTGCGAATTTTAGTAGGATGTTTAAATAACTCATAGGAATGTACATATCCCAAAACAAAGTCAATACTTTCTCTATAAATTATAATTTTAGAATGTCCAGACTGGAAAAAACTTCTCTTTAAAAAATCTATACTTTCATTTACATCCATACTTACTACCTCAGTTCTAGGAATCATACAATCTCTTACTTTTATTTTAGAAAATTCCAACGCATTTTTTAAAATTTCCACTTCTGGATTAATCTCTTCTTGATTTTCAGTATAATGTTGTTCTAAGTAATTATCTAAATCTATTCTGTTAAAATTTATTTTATTTTCTGTTTTTTTTACACCAAATATTTTAAGTATAATTCCTGAAATAAAAGTTATAATGAACACTATTGGTGTTAATATTTTATACATAAAAAAAGCAGGAATCGCGAAAACTTTTAACATCCTATTAGATAAAATAGAAAAAATTGCTTTTGGTATAAATTCTGCAACAATTAAAACTAAAATTGATGATAGCAAAATCTCTAAAAATCCAATTAAAAATTGATTCTGAAATAAATTAGATAATGGATCATTTAAAATTTTTGCCATAAATAAACCATAAACCACTAATGCTATATTATTTCCAATTAACATAGTAGTAATAAAATGAGACTGATTTCCTAAAAAATTAAATATGATTTTTTCAGAACGCGATCCACTTTCTTTATCAAGTGCTATTTTTAATTTATTCGAAGAAAAAAAAGCTATTTCCATTCCTGAAAAAAAAGCTGAAAAAATTAGAGATATAAAAATAACTGTTGTGTTCATAAATAAGTCTTATTCGGAGTCAACTTGAATTACACCATTAATATTATATATCTTGTAATTTTCAAAATTATCATCAGAATAAAATCCACATCCATTAATAATTTTATCACTTGTTTGTATCAGTACAGAGTCAAAAGACAAAATTTTGTTTTTTTCTATATTCCAAAACAAGCGATTAGTTTGTAAAAAATTATTTTTAAAATTATGTAATTTGACATTATTTTTTAATTCTACAATATCCTCATTGGAGTAATGAATGAGTTCATTAGAAGTGATTTTAAATACAGAGTCCCCGGCATTATTATAATTTATTATTACAACTGAATCTGAAAAAATCGATAAATTTTTTATAGTATCTTGAACAATCCTCTGAAAACCAAAATCTTCAAGAATAGAATCGATCATGCATTTAACAATATTTTGTCTACTAAAAAATACATAATCTTCAAATGTTTGCATGCTACTAGTTTGTAATAGAAAATTTTTATCGCCATTAGAAAAATAATTCATTTTTAAATTTTTTCCCATTTCAATAGTGTTGACTTCACTATTTAAAAAATTATAATCAATTTGATTATTCATGCAGGATGAGATTAAAAACCATAAAATCAATAAGCTCTTTTTCAAAATCTTACTCTTACGGTTTCTGTATACCAACAATTAATTTTATAGGTTTTTGAATCAGGGTTTGGAACATTATCTCGCCATAGACTTTTTGTTGGAACTCTTTTTGAATAATCTGAAATCAATTTATTCGCCTCTCTTTCACAAGATTTATCAATCTTTTTAGCTAATTGAAACTTATCCATCGCAGCCCAATATCCTGCTTTTTTGGAAGCGGGATCATTCCCACACTTTGAAGAAGTTTGTGCATATAATTTTCCTACTAAAATATACGGTTCTCCCCAATTTTTTCGAAAATTAGCTGCCTTAAGTGCATAACTCCTAGCTGTTGAATTACTTCCAACTAAAGCCGAGGCCGCAGCAGTGTAAAATGCATACTTAGATTTTTTAATATTATCAGTACTTTCATTTTCAAAAGCTTCCTTAAAATAACTTATAGCGTCTGAGTACTCTTTCTTCGCATATAGTCTTTTTCCCATTTTAAAAGCAGATTCTGCTGTAGGATTCATTTCATGTAATAATGTAACTACTTGTAAGTAAAATTCACTTTCCATACAATCCTTCTTGATAAATATTTCTGCAGTTCTATTAAGCCACTTTAAATCTTTTTCCTTATCACCGCTGCTTTTAAATTCAGTGTATGTCTTATCATACTTTTCCTTTCTTTTATTCCACTCTTGATTAATTCCGAATCTATCAAATCCTTCATAAAGTGCAACTAATTGTTCACAACTAGTAATGATTTTTTCAAAATTTTTGTTAACATTTATTTTTGCTTTTTCTATTCTACCTAATTCTGCCTCTAATTTCGATAATGCCTTTTTCTCTTTAGAGGATAATGTTCTTGTACTATCTGAATTAAACCCAAATATTTCCTGTGATATACTAGCTTCTCTATGATCTACAACTTCAGAAACATCAGAAAACAAAGTCATTAAATCTTGCTTATTTAACTCTTGTTTTTGGAATAATTTTAATGATACATTAAAATAATAATTAATTGTTGTCGCTGTGCTATTTAATCCATCTGTTTCAAATGAATTTTTTAAAACGGAACGACACTGATTCAATTCTTCAATTGTGCCAGAGCGATACTTGTACATATCTTTTCCCTTTAAAGCTAAAACATAACCTTCTTTGCCTGGATAATTTTTCAGTCTATTATCATACACAGAAATTAAAAAATCTATTAATTTTTGTTTTTCTTGTTCATCATTTGTTGATTCTATTAAACCTTTTAAAATTTTAGGACCATGTAGATATAAGTTTTTTGTTCTTTTAGGTGCATTTTCAATTAACCATTTCCAAGGTTCGTATGCATCCTTAAAACTTTTTTGTTTATAGTACTCTGTATAATTACTTAAATTATTATTTGTTTGAACTGTATCACAGCCATACATTAAGTCTAAACACTGTGATTTTAATATTGGTAAATTGAAAATAAAAATTATTAAAATATACTTTATATGTTGCATTGTTATTGGATTTTACGTTTTTTAAACCACTTATCATTAAAAGTCATTGAAAATATAAAATTAATATATTTTTCATCAATTAAAATACTTTCATTAGCACCCCTCTTTCCAAATTGGAATCCGAAATTCAATTGACTTTTATTTTTTGGTATTGGCATACCCAGGCCTATGCTAATTTTATAATCCTTTAATAAGCCCAAGGTTGAACCCTGACTTGAATCAAAAGAGTCTAAATTTAAATAGCCTGATGCATATGATATCCCTATTCTGTATTGAACTCTATTCCAATAATTATGAATATCATCTATTTTTGGTATAAAATATCCACCTAGTATAAACTCATTTAAATCTTCTATATAATCTGAATTTAAGTTAAATAAAGCATAATTACTCCAATTTGTATAGTTATAATCAAAACCAACCATCCAATTATCTTTTTTAGATATATTTATTCCAGAACCTAGATGAATTGGTAGCTGCAAATAACCCTCTTGTTCTTTAATATCTTTAATGGTATCTCCAAAATATTCGTATTGCCCTGATAATGTGTAGGTATGAGAATATAAATTTTCTATTGATTTTAATTTACTTTGAGGGGAAAAAACTAAACCTAGGGATAAATTCTTATCAGAAATTTTTTGATCTATAAGAATACCATAATTCATTTGAAAATCTCGAATTAAATTTGAAGTATTTTCTCTATAATTATAAAATCCTACTGAATCTATTTCAATTGAATTAATTCTAGAAATTGTACCTACATAATAATTTAAATTAATACCTGTCGATATAACAAAACCTTCTTTAATATTAAACTTATACGCTGTTCCTAAAATAACTTTATTTAATCCTCCATTACCTGTAAAATTATATGTCATTTCACCTAAAGTGTTTGATTGTGTTTGGAAATCGCTATACTCAACATCATATCCAATAGAACTAAATGGCTTGAAACCTAATGAAATTGATACATTTTTAGATAATGGAAAGCCTATACCTAAACCAATTATATTACTGAGCAAGTCTGATTTTTGCAAATCTCTCTGTTGCATATTGTACTGACTTAATTTAAATGCTAACTCAACAGAAGTTAAATTTAAAAATGAATAACTGGCAGGATTTTGAAAATTTAAATGGTGTGAATCGTTAATAGCATTTGAAATACCACTCATACAAATATTTTGAGAAAAACCCGTTTGATTTATATTTCCTATACCATAAAAAGAATATGGAGATGAGGTGTTGACTTGAGCATGTAAAATACTAGTCAATAAAAAAAATACTATATATATATTATTTTTCAACATTATAATTAAGTAGCAAATTTAAACCTTTCATTAATAAGTCATCATCAAAAAACACATTTTTAATTCTATTTTTAAAATGAAAAGCATCACCCCCAGTTAAAATTACATTTAATTCAGTAATTTCTTTTTTATAAAATTCTATTCTAGCTTTTATTTCATCATTAACTCCAAAAAAAACTCCAGACTGTATACTGTTTTTAGTAGAATCACCTAACATCTTTTCTGGTTTCAAAAATTGCAAATTAGGTAAACTAGTAGTAAAACATGATAATGATTTTAGCCTTATGTTTATTCCTGGACTAATTTGCCCTCCTTTATACTTTTTATTTAATATAAGGTCATACGTTATACAAGAACCTATGTCAATTATTAAATGATTATTAAACTTTGGATATAAATAAATAGCACCAACAGAAACACCTAGTCTATCAAAACCTAATTCTTTTACTTCATAATTTATATCAATCATGTCTTTTTGAATATCATCCCATTCAATTAAATTAACGTTTTTCTTGTTTATTATATTGTTAATTTGTTGTTTTAGTTTTCTTTTTTTACCACAAAAAAGAACCTGATTTATATTTGGAAAATCTAAAAAAATTGAAGTTAAATCTATTTTCTTTTCATTGTTAAATCTAATTTTTTTTAAGATCTTATCATCTTTAAAAATGCCTATTTTAATGTTTGTGTTCCCCACATCAATAATTAATTTCATGTAATCAATAATATTATTTAGATTAAATTTATGAAAACATAGTATATAATATATTCTAAATATTGTTATATATTTGGAAACATTTTAAAAAGGTACCATAGCTCAGTTGGTAGAGCAAAGGACTGAAAATCCTTGTGTCCCTGGTTCGATTCCTGGTGGTACCACTCTTTAAAAACTCTCTAAATTATAGGGAGTTTTTTTATATCTAAGATTTATGATTGTTTATAACAAAACAATAAATTAGAAAATATTAGATATACAAAGAATAGGTAATCTTAAGGCTTAACAATTAAAAGACAGCTTTTTTTTAATTATGTTATTTAAATCTTCCATATTAATTCTTTCTTGAGACATTGTATCTCTATCTCTAATAGTCACTGTGTTGTTCTCTAGGGTTTCGTGATCAATAGTAACACAAAATGGAGTGCCTATAGCATCCTGTCTTCTATACCTTTTACCTATTGAGTCTTTTTCTTCATAATAACAATTAAAATCTTTTATTAATGTATGATATAGTTCTTTTGCTTTTTCAGGCAAATTATCTTTTTTAACCAAAGGTAAAATAGCAACTTTGAATGGAGATAAAACAGGTGGTATTTTTAAATAAACTCTTTTTTCTTTTCCGTTATTATCCTCCCTGTATGACTCACAAAGAACTGCTAAAAACATTCTGTCTAAACCTATAGAGGTTTCTACAACATAGGGAGTATAATTAGTACTCGACTTTGGGTCAAAATATTGTATTTTCTTATTTGTTTCATTTGCATGACTAGATAAGTCAAAATCTGTTCTTGAGTGGATTCCCTCTAATTCTTTAAATCCAAACGGGAATTTAAACTCAATGTCAGTTGCTGCATTAGCATAATGTGCCAATTTTTCATGATCATGGTATTTTAAATTAGAATCTGAAATACCTAAAGATTTATACCAATTTAATCTTTCTTTCTTCCAATATTCAAACCACTTGATTTCACTACCTGGCTCAACAAAAAACTGCATCTCCATTTGCTCAAACTCTCTCATTCTAAAAATAAACTGGCGTGCAATGATTTCATTTCTAAAAGCTTTTCCAATTTGAGCTATACCAAACGGAATTTTCATTCTAGCGGATTTTTGAACATTTAAAAAGTTCACAAAAATACCCTGAGCTGTTTCAGGTCTCAAAAATAAATTTGAAGCCTCATCAGAAACAGAACCTACTTTTGTGCCAAACATTAAATTAAATTGTCGAACATCTGTCCAATTACATGTTCCTGATACTGGGCAAACAATATTTAAATCATATATTAAATCTTTTACTTTTTTAAACTCCTCATTATTTAAAAAACTATTCATTTTATTTGAAATGTCTTTTATTTCACTTAAATAATTGTTTATTCTAGGAGAAGTTTTGTGAAATTTATCTCGATCAAAATCTGAACCAAATCTCTTGGATGCTTTCTTTATTTCTTTTTCTATTTTTAAATTGATTTTCCTGATGTAATTCTCAATTAATTCATCAGCTCTATACCTTTTTTTTGAATCTTTATTATCAATTAAGGGATCATTAAAAGCATCTACGTGACCAGAAGCTTTCCATATCTTTGGATGCATAAATATAGCTGAATCTAGGCCTACAACATCTAATCGAAACTGAACCATTGACTGCCACCAGTATTTTTTTATATTATTTTTTAATTCAACCCCGAATGGTCCATAATCATAAAATGCAGATATTCCATCATAAATTTCACTTGAAGGAAACACAAAACCATACTCTTTGCTATGGGAAATAATTAACTTTAATGTTTGTTCTTTTTGACTCACAATATTCCAAAAGTAATGAAAAAAGATTTAGTATTTTTAATGAAATAATTATAAAGATGATTTTTGTCAAAAATACTTTAGTTAGCAAAGAAATTCTAGAAAAAAAATTTGTTTGTGATTTAAACGCATGTAAAGGAGCTTGTTGTGTTGAAGGAGATTCAGGGGCCCCTCTAGAAAAAGAAGAAGTTTTAATAATTGAAAATGTTTTTGATAAGGTAAAAAAAAGATTAAATCCGGAAAGTATAAAAGAAATAGAAAAACAGGGAACCTATGTAAAATTAAAAAATGGAGACCTAGAAACCCCTCTCAATAATGGAAAAGAATGCGCGTATTCAATCAAAAGAAATGGACAAACTAAATGTGCCTTTGAAGAAAGTTTTAATGATGGAGAAATATCTTTTAAAAAACCTATCTCTTGCCATTTATACCCTATAAGAATTGAAAAGCAAAATATCTTCGAAAAGTTAAACTATGAGCACTGGAGTATTTGTGAAAAGGCCTGTGAACTTGGAAAAAAATTAAAAATACCTGTTTATACTTTTTTGAAAGAAGCCTTGATTAGAAAATACGGGAAAAATTGGTATCAAGAATTAATTTCCAAAATAAATTTGGATTAAAATTTAAGCTTTACTTTTTAACAATCTCGTCATAATACTTTCATGACTTATAAATCAAAAATTACTACAAATTGTTAATAAGTATTTGATTTTTTTTTCATAAGTATGTTGTTCAATTTAATTTAATGTTAAATATTTGTCAATCGTAGTTATCCTGCGTTGAAATAAAATTTTTATTGAATACTTTTCAACTACTTATGTGAATAAGTAGTCTAAGAAATATTTGACTCAAATTATTAGCTAAAAACTAATACTGAAAGAAAATTATTGTGTTTCATAAATTACTCTTTTGTGTATTTATGAAAAAAAGATTGTTGAAAAGAGATTTTATTTTTAAAAGAAAAAAAATTGTTTAATTGTAAATTTGGCTACATAGTTTATACCAAAGAATAAAAAATAATACGACATGCAAGTAGAAAGCATTTTTAAGCGAAGTCATGATAAAAGACAATTTAAATTAGAAAAAATTACTGATGCTATACTAAAGGCTATGATCTCTGTAAACAACGGAGATTTACAAGATGCTGAAAAAATTGCAAATGAAGTCAATAAAAGTTTGATAGCTCGTGCTATCAAAATTCCTAACTATACTCCTAACGTAGAAGAAATACAAGATTTAGTAGAAAAAAAATTAATGCAAAGTGAGTTTCTAGACGTAGCAAAGGCATATATTCTTTACAGAAATACACAAAATCAAAAAAGAAAAAGAAATATTTTTGAAAAAAGAATTACTCTAAAACCATATGAATACCCCGAATTATACGAATACGTTCCTGCTATTAGACACTCATATTGGATTCACACTGAGTTTAACTTCACAAGTGATATTCAAGATTTTAAAACAAGACTTTCAGATTCTGAGAAAAATGCTATAAAAAATACCATGCTAGCAATTTCGCAAATTGAAGTAGCAGTTAAAAGTTTTTGGGGTGATATATACCATAAAATACCTAAGCCTGAAATTGGCTCAGTAGGTGCAACTTTTGCGGAAAGTGAAGTGCGTCACGCAGATGCTTACTCTCACTTATTGGAAATTTTAGGACTAAATCAAGAATTTAAGAACCTAAAAAAAAATCCAGTAATAATGAAAAGAGTTAGATATCTTGAAGCGGCATTAAGTAGCTCTAAAAGTGAAGAGAATAAAGAATATGCCGAGGCGGTTCTGTTATTTTCTCTTTTCATTGAACACGTTTCCCTTTTTTCACAATTTCTAATTATAATGGCATTTAATAAACACAGAAATATGCTTAAAGGAGTCTCTAATGTTGTGGAAGCCACTTCAAAAGAAGAACAAATTCATGGTGATTTTGGCATTGATTTAATTAAAATTATCAAATCTGAAAACCCCACTTGGTTCGATGTTCTATATGAAAGTAGAATTCAAGAAATGTGCAAAAATGCATTTGAGGCAGAAAGCAGCATAATAGACTGGATTTTTGAAAAAGGTGAATTAGACTTTTTGCCAAAAAAAGAAATTAATGAGTTTATAAAAGATAGATTTAACAGATCTCTTGAGAGTATCGGGGTTGACAAGGTTTTTAAAACTGATGAAGCAATCTTAAATAAGACAGAGTGGTTTAATGATGAACTAATTGCAACAAAACATGGAGATTTTTTTGTAAAAAGATCTATAAACTATAGTAAAAAATCACAAAGTATAACAGGAGAAGACCTTTTTTAACATGGATAAATTAACAAAAACAATAGATATCAATACAATAGATCAAAAAACAACAAATAATTCTACTAAAGAAAATATTTTAAATCCAGAAAATGTTAAAAAAAATGGATTTAATTGGCTAACTGAACATAGTAGAAACTTTCTTGCTGCTGGTTATATAGACCCAAATACTAAAGCCGAAACAAGAATAAGAGAAATTGCAAATAGAGCGGAAGAAATTCTTGGCATAAAAGGTTATAGTGATAAATTCTACCACTACATGTCAGAAGGTTTTTATTCTTTAGCCTCTCCCGTCTGGTCCAATTTTGGAAAGAAAAGAGGTTTGCCAATTAGCTGTTTTGGGTCCAATATTTCTGATGATATGGGAAATATATTATACAGCCAATCTGAAGTTGGAATGATGTCAAAATTAGGAGGGGGAACTTCAGGATATTTTGGTCATATCAGACATCGTGGAGCCGCAGTCAAAAATAACGGAGAAGCATCTGGATCAGTTCATATAATGCAACTTTTTGAAAGTATGGTTGATGTAGTGAGTCAAGGCTCTGTTAGAAGAGGAAGGTTTTCTCCTTACTTACCAATAGAACACCAAGACATATCGGAATTCTTAGACATAGGTACTGAAGGCAATCCAATACAAGAGTTAACGCATGGTGTAACAGTTACAGACAAATGGATGGAAGACATGATTAATGGCGACCAAGAAAAAAGAAATATTTGGGCAAAGGTTATCCAAAGACGTGGAGAAATTGGTTATCCATATATATTTTATAAAGACAAAGCAAACCAAGGCGCACCTAAAGTATTTAAAGATAAAAACCACACTATTAATGCCAGTAATCTTTGTACAGAAATTATGCTACCCACAAATGATCATTGGTCTTTTGTTTGTGTTTTATCTTCATTAAATGTTTTACACTACGACAAATGGAAAAATACAGATGCCGTCGAAACAATGGTTTATTTTCTAGATGCTATCATTACTGAGTTTCTTGAAAAACTAGAAGTTTATAGAGACTCCCCAAACAAAGATGACCAGCAAACATTTTTGTTTATGGAAAGGGCATATAATTTTGCTAAAGAAAACAGAGCACTAGGTTTAGGTGTTTTAGGTTGGCACTCTTTACTTCAGTCTAAAATGCTACCTTTTAATAGTCCAGAGTCATTTAAAATTAATAATGAAGTATTTAAATTAATACAAGAAAAGTCTTATAAAGCCTCCAAAGAATTATCTGAACATTTTGGTGAGCCTAAGACCCTAAAAGGATATGGTCGCCGAAATGCAACTTTAAATGCTATTGCTCCAACAACTTCATCTGCTTTTATTTTGGGTCAAGTCTCTCAGGGAATTGAACCAACATGGTCTAACATATATGTTAAGGATATAGCTAAAGTAAAAACAACAATAAAAAATCCTTTTTTAATTAAACTATTAAAAGAAAAAAACAAAAACACAAAAGAAGTTTGGGATGAAATTAGAGATGCTGACGGATCAGTTCAAGGGTTAGATTTTTTAACTAATAAAGAAAAAGACGTTTTCAGAACTTATGCTGAAATTGATCAAATGGATATAATACTTCAAGCTGCTGGAAGACAAACATATATTGACCAAGGGCAATCATTAAATGTTATGATTAGCCCAGAAATGCCAGCAAAACAAATAAATAAACTCTATATCACTGCATGGAAACTAGGGCTAAAATCTCTATATTATCAACACAGTATGAATGCAGCACAAAAATTTGCACAAAGCAAAGAGTGTAAAGACTGTGAAGCGTAGATTTAATTTTTAAGAAAAAGCACTTAAGCCTGTAATATCTAATCCTGTTATTAATAAATGGATATCGTGAGTACCTTCGTAAGTCACGACTGATTCTAAATTCATCATATGACGCATGATGGAATATTCTCCTGTAATTCCCATCCCTCCTAAAATTTGTCTAGCGTTTCTTGCAATATCTAAAGCAATTTCAACATTATTTCTTTTACACATAGATATTTGAGCAGAAGTAGCTTTATTTTCATTTCTCAGCACACCTAATCTCCAAGTTATAAATTGAGCTTTTGTAATTTCTGTAATCATTTCTGCTAATTTTTTTTGTTGTAATTGAAAAGAGCCTATGGGCTTTCCAAATTGAATTCGTTCCTTAGCATACCTTAAGGCTGTATCATAGCAATCCATAGCAGCACCAATTGCTCCCCACGCTATTCCGTATCTAGCAGAGTCTAAGCAACCGAGCGGGGCTCCTAAGCCATCTTTTTCTGGTAATAAATTTTCTTTTGGAACCTTTACATTATCAAAAACTAGCTCACCCGTTGCTGAAGCTCTTAGGCTCCATTTGTTATGAGTTTCTGGAGTAGTAAAGCCTTCCATCCCTCTTTCCACAATCAAGCCCTTAATTCTACCATTTTCATTTTTTGCCCAGACTATAGCAATATCTGCAAAAGGAGAATTAGAGATCCATAATTTAGAACCATTAAGTAAAAAATAATCTCCTTTATCAACAAAATTCGTTACCATACCCGCAGGATTCGAACCATGATCTGGCTCAGTTAGCCCAAAACAACCTACCATGTCACCTGAAGCTAATTTTGGTAAATATTTATTTCTTTGATCTTCAGATCCATATTTAAATATTGGATACATAACAAGTGAAGATTGAACAGATGCTGTTGACCTTATGCCACTATCTCCTCTTTCTAATTCTTGCATAATTAATCCATAAGAAATTTGATCTAATCCAGCCCCTCCATAATTGGCTGGAATATATGGTCCAAAAGCACCTATATCGGCTAATCCACTAATTAAATGCTTAGGAAATTCTGCTTTCTGGCAACTTTCTTCTATAATTGGAGAAACTTCTTTCTTAACCCAATTTCTAGTAGTATCGCGAACCAATTTATGTTCATTGGTTAATAAATCATCAAGTTTAAAATAATCTGGTGCTTCAAATAAATCTAATGCCATGAGTTTTTTTATACTAAAATAAGTTTTAAATTTTTCAAATTCAATTTTATTAACTTTGAAATGAAAAATAATTTTTTTTGTGTCTTTTATAAATCACGATATATATTCAATTTATTTGTTGCTTATTATTTTAATTTTATCAACAGCCTTTAATTCTAATAGAAAACAAATAACAAGTTTATTGTCAATCCCCTTTAACACAAAAGAAAATTATGCTTTTCTTTATTTCCAAAGAAACACAAATTTCAGCTTTCTAAGGTTTCTAAACTTTATATTAACAACTCTTATAACAAATTCATTTGTTGCATTACTATATACAGATCTATCAATTAATAAATTTGTAATATTATTAGTAAACGTATTTTGTTTTTTCATTATACAACATATACTGATTTTAGTTTTTGGGCTTTCAATTAATAAATATGCAAAATACATGAAGATCTCAATCATTAACATTGATATTAAAACTTTTATTTCTATTTATTTTTTTCCCATTCTACTCATTATTTCATACTCTAACTTTATGAGCCATAATTTAAATGTTATAATCTCTATTCTATTTTTAATTTTTTTAATAATTATGAAACTCTGGTTTGTTATAAAATCAAACAATTATATAGGTTTGAAATTTATTCATATTATTTCATATATTTGTATTCTTGAATTCATCCCTATAATTGCATTTTATTTTATCCTAAAATGAAAAAAATTAAAAAAATATTAATCTCACAGCCTGAACCTCAAAGTAAAAACAACGCTTATGCTGATCTTGCACATAAACATAGTATTAAAATCAAATTTGATCATCTAATTGAAATTGCAGGATCAAAGGTGCGTGACATTAGGTTGCAAAAAATAAATGTAAATAACTTTTCCGCAATAATTTTTACTAGTAGAATAGCAATTGATCACTTCTTTAGGATTTGTGAAGAAATGAGATTTACGGTCCCTAATACTATGAAATATTTCTGTGTTTCTGAAGCAGTTTCTTTTTATCTTCAGAAATACACGGCATATAGAAAAAGAAAAATTTATGTTGGCGGAAAAAAAATACAGGATTTACAAGAAGTAATTGAAAAACATAATACAGAAAAGTTCTTACTTCCCTCAGCAGAAAATACAAATATAAAAACAATTGAATTCCTTGACAGTCTTGAAATAAATTATACCAGAGGTGTTTTTTTTAAAACTCTTCCTAAAAAAAGTGCTATCAAAAGATTTTCATATGATATGGTAGTATTATTTAGCCCGATTGACGTTGACTCTGTTATTCAAAATTTTCCGGAATTGTTTACAAAAGATCATGAAATTTTAATTGCTTGTTTTGGCAAAGTCACCCAAAAATACGCTGAAAATAAAAACTTAACTGTAGCACTAAAAGCTCCGAATGAAAAAAACCTTTCCATGCTTTCTTGCTTAGATTATTTTTTATCAAAAAAATAATCTAATTTTTATTTTAATATTTGGTTTTATTTTTATGAATTCTAAAAAAATACACATGATTTCTTCTGCTACAGAAATAAAGCAAATTCTAAAAAAAGGAAATCATACATCAGGTAAATACTTAAAGTTTATATATATAAAAAATAAAAATATTAAGCCAGAATTATTAATTTCAGTTCCTAAAAAAAAAATTAGACGAGCTGTTGATAGGAATAATATAAAAAGAAAAATAAAAGCTTTCTATTTTAAAAAAAAAGAACAGCATAATCTTAATGGAAAAGTAATTATTATATACAATCATTTAAAACCAGTAAAATATATTAAATTAGAAAAAGATATATTATTATTTGAAAATTTAGCTTTTGGTATATGAAATACATGTTAATCTTAATAGTAAAAATTTATCAAGTATCTATTTCTCCATTTATTGGAAGTAATTGTAGATACCATCCAACATGTTCTAATTATTGTATTCAATCTTTAAAAAAACACGGAATATTAAAAGGTCTTTCTCTTACTTTTAAAAGAATAGTATCCTGCCATCCTTTTGGAGGGTCAGGGCACGACCCTGTTCCATAAAAATTATAACTATGAATTATAAAAATATTTTGTCTTTATTTTTTGCTCTTATGATGATTTCATCTTCATCTTTTGGTCAATCAACTTATTTTGAAATAAGCAAAAATTTAGAAATATTCAATAATGTATTTAAAGAACTAAATACATATTACGTGGATGATACTGAACCTGGTAATTTAATGGAAAAAGCTATAGATTCAATGTTAAAAGAACTGGACCCATACACACAATATATTCCTGAATCAGAAATTGAAGACTTTAGATTTCAAACCACTGGGCAGTACGGTGGCATTGGCTCATTAATAAGAAAAATTAATGAATATGTTGTTATTGCTGAACCATATAAAGATTTTCCAGCGGATAAAGCTGGGCTTAAAATTGGAGATAAAATAGTTAAAATTGATGATGTTTTAATGAAAAATAAAACTGTTGGGGATGTTAGCAAACTCTTAAAAGGTGAACCTGGGAAAAAAGTTAATGTGCAAGTGCAACGACTGAATCATGAAGAGTTGCTAAATTTAGAAATAACTAGAGAAAAAATTAAAATTTCCAGCGTTCCCTATTCTGGGATGATTGACAAATATGGTTATATAAAATTATCAAAATTTACTAGAAACTGTTCAAATGAAGTGCGTTCTGCGTTATTAGATTTAGAAGCAAAAAATAATTTAGAAGGGTTAATTTTAGATTTAAGAGGAAATCCAGGAGGATTGTTAAATGAAGCAATAAAATTATGTAACATTTTTATAGAAAAAAACACTATGATCGTAGAAACAAAAGGTAGAAATTCTGACTGGAATAAAGTTTATAAAACTAAAAGTAATGCATATAATACTGAATTGCCTATTATTGTTTTAGTTGATGAAGGTTCTGCATCAGCATCAGAAATTGTGGCAGGCACAATACAAGATTTAGATAGAGGGATTGTGGTTGGTCATAAAACATTTGGAAAGGGGTTAGTGCAGCAAACTAAAAAACTTAATTATAATTCGCAACTAAAGTTAACAGTTGCAAAATACTATACACCATCTGGGAGATGTATTCAAGCAATCAATTACTCAAATGATAATAAAGTTCTACCTGATTCATTAAGAACTGAATTTAAAACTAAAAATGGACGCTCTGTTTTTGATGGTGGCGGAATAGACCCTGATATAAAAATTGATTTAGATAGCATCCCTAAAATTATTTTTAGCTTAATGCAAAAACAACTTATTTTTGAATTTGGGAACCATTATTATTCAACACACACTAAAATTGATAAACCAATTGATTTTAATATATCAGATAATGTATATGAAGATTTTATCGAATTTATTAATAAAGAAAAATTTGATTTTGAAACCTCATCTGAAAAAAAAATAGATGATTTAAATGAAATCCTGAATTTTGAAGGATACAAAGAAGCTCTACATAAAAGTGGTTTAATTACACTATTAAAAGAAGAAATTGAAAAGTTAAAACAAAGGGATATTAAAAAATATAAAGAGGAAATTAGCAAACTTATATTATCTGATTTAGTTGTTAGATATTATTATAACAAAGGAAGAATTGAGGCAATGCTGAAATTGGACAAAACTGTCGAAGCGGCGATTCAAACATTAGATGGTAAAGAAAATTATAATAAAATTTTAAAAAATTGATTTCACATAAATGAATTATTTAAAAAATAAATTTCCGGAATTTTCATTATTCAATCTTCCTCTTTTTTTATTTGCCTTTTTTATAAGTATATCAAATAGTATCTCGGCAATTATTATTATATTTTTTTTTCTCTCTTGCTTGTTTATTGAAAAGAAATCGGAAAATTTTAAAAAAGTTTTGCTAAACCCTATCAATAAATCTATTTTCCTTTTCTACTTATATATTATAATAAGTTTAATCTGGTCTGATCATAATTTTACTTTCACATCAATTAAAAAATATTCAATTCTATTACTTATTCCTCTTCTAAATTTTTTAAACTATAAAGAAGAGGTTAAAAAAATATCTGCTTTTTTTTTCGTAAGTGGTATACTATTTAATATTATATACTCTTTTTTAATCTCTGGTTTAAAGCAAATTGGACTTATAAATAGCTTATTTTTATTAAAACATGATCATTACCGAAATGAATTTTTCTTTAGAGGTTTTATCGATCATTCTAACCTTTCTATAATGATCTCATTTTCTGTATTTATATTACTAACATATTTATTTAGCATCAAGAAAACCAAATATGACTTTTTAAAAATTAATATATATGTTATTGTTTTTTTACTAATATTATTTCTTTTTAATAGTTTCGGCAGAACGGGTTTATTTACTCTTTTGATTCTCTCTCCTGTTTTTTTAATATTTTATAATCCTCCTAAAAAAAAACATATAGTACTATGTTCAACACTATTTTTAATCTCTTTTTTATTTTTTTCAAGCCCTTTTAAAAATCGAATTCAAACTACATTCAATTTTCAAATGGACACAAGAACAAATTATGAAAAAATACAAGAAGATGCCATTTACATGGCAGATTCATTGGGCGGAAGTCCTGATTTTTGGACACAAAAAATTAATGCTGATAAAGATTGGGAAAATCAAGTGATCAAAAAAAGAAAAATAAGTAGCATGGGAAAGAGGTATTCTATATGGGAAAATTATAAAAATCCGATTTTTAAAAACTTTTTAATTGGAAAGGGTGTTGGGGGAGTAAAAAAAATAATAAATGAGAATAGCATTAAACAGCCTCATAATAATTATATCTATATAATTACTGAATTTGGTGTAATTGGACTAGTTCTATTTCTTTTAATTTTTTATAATCAATTAAAAATGTTCTTTAATGAAAATAGAAAAAAAGTTCTTAAATTGATTTTTCCATTACTTATCCTGATTTGCATGATAATAAATGATTATCTAATGATTTATAATACAGCATGCTTTTTTTGCTTATTCACTTATTTACTATTCACAAAATATCAAACAAATTTAAATTAAAACTCTTCGTATTCTTTTTGATAAACACGCAGTCAACTCATAAGGTATTATATTTAAATCTGAGCATAGATTAAATATATTTCTAGATTTTCCAAATAAAATTACTTCATCTCCAACATTTATATTTTTCAAACTTGAAAGATCAACAATACAACTGTCCATAGAAATCTCGCCTAATATTCGCAAAAATTCATTTCCTTTAAAAAAGGATAATTTATTATTTCCCCAAGATCTTCTTAAGCCATCAGCATAACCCATTGGCACAATTCCAATTTTCATATTCTTTTTCGCAATAAATTTTTTATTATAGCCTACCACATCTCCTTTTTTAATAAGTTTAATCTGAGAGATGCAAGATTTCAACTCTCCAATACAACTTGTATATTTATTATTAAAACCGTAATACAATCCGAAACCAACTCTTACCATATCAAAATTTTCATTTTTATAATTAAGTAAACCATGTGAGTTAGATATATGATACTTGATTTTGTACGAAAACCTATCTTCGAATATTTTTTTTATAATTATAAACTTTTCTATTTGACCTTTTGTAAATGACACATGTTCTTTAGATTTTGAAGAAGAAAAATGAGAAAAAATTGTTTTAATTTTTAAGTTTTTTTGCATTCTTATTTTTTGTATAGCCTCTTCTATTTCAACTTGTAAAAAACCATACCTACTCATACCTGTATCAACTTTTAAATGAAAAAATATCTTCTTTTTGTATTTATTAGCAATAAAAATTAAATTATCTAACATTTCCAGGCTATAAATTGTTGGCTCTAGATTATTAGAAATAATTGGTTCTAAATTGTTAAAACCTGGGTACATAATCATTATTGATGAATTTACACCATTTTTTCTTAACCTTATTCCCTCTTCAAAATCAGCTACAGCAATATTTTTAATTCCATGCTTTAAAATTTTTTTTGCTAACATAATGTCACCAAATCCATAAGCATTTGCTTTTAAAACAGCTATAATTTCTGTGTTTTTTGCAATCTTAGTTCTTAAATAATCTATATTATTCTTTAAAATATTTGTTTTTATCTCTAGTCTTGTAGAAAAATATTTATCTAACATTATTATAGCATTTTTTACAAAGTGGTTCGTAATAATTTTTATGCCCTAATAAAATCTTAGTTTTTTCTTTTGAAAGTCTATGAGATCTTGTTGCGGGAGCAGCGCATATGTTACAAACTGCATATAATTTTGTAGTTTCGTCGGCAATTTTTATTAAAGATGTTACGGAATTAAATTCCCTATTTAAATAATCCTTATTTAAACCTGCTATAATAACCCTGAATCCTAATTTTTTTAATTCTATGCAATCTCTTACAATTTTAATAGTAAAAAATTGCGCCTCATCAATCCCGACAATTTTAACTCCATTTAAATTTTTAAACACTTCTGATACAGAACCAACAACCAATGCTGACTCTTTTTTTCCAGAATGAGTAGAAACACTTGATAAATCATATCGAATGTCTATTTTTGGTTTAACTAATAAATATTTATTATAAGAGTTTTTTAATCTTTTTAATAACTCTGTTGATTTTCCAGAAAACATACATCCTGTAATAATTTCTATCTTTCCTGCCATGTATCTAAAATAAATTATTTATACAATTTAACAAGAAAACAATTATTATAATTATTTAAAAAAAAATAATTAATTAAATTCGATTTTTTATAATGTATTTTTAGAATGTTATATATTATTCCAACACCAATAGGAAACTTAAAGGATATTACCCTCCGATCTATTGAGACTCTTAAAGAGTCTGATTTGATAATTGTTGAAAGTTTTGAAAAAAGTAAAAAACTATTTAAAAAATATGACATATCTGCACCTGTTATAATTAATAACGTGTACAATGAATCTAACAAATTAGATTATATTATTTCTAAAATTCAATCAGTAAATATAAGTTGTTTAATATCAGATTCTGGGACACCGGGCATTTCTGATCCTGGATATTTAATTATCCGAAAATGCATAAAATTAAAAATTAGAATATCTTGTTTACCTGGACCTACAGCTCTAATTCCTGCATTAATACAATCTGGATTCTCTTGCGAAAAATTTGTTTTCGAAGGATTTCTTCCAAAAAAAAAAGGTAAGCAAAAACGTATAAAAAATTTAAGCGAAGAGTCAAGAAGTGTGGTTATATATGAATCCCCTCATCGATTATTAAAAACGTTAGAAATAATTCATGAAATCATTCCAAATAGAGAAATTGCTGTAGCTAAAGAGTTATCTAAAATTTATGAAAAATTATATAGGGGTTATCCAATTGATGTAATTGAAAAAATAAAAAAAACAAATTTAAAAGGAGAATATATTATTATTATAAAAGGGAAAAATGAATAAAAAAAAACAACTAATCATTGCTGGCCCGTGCAGTATAAGTTCAAAAAAGGAACTAAATGAAACTATAAAAAATATTTATTCGGAAATTGACTTTTTTAGATGTGGGATTTGGAAAGCAAGAACTAATGCTAATCACTTCAAAGGTATTGGAAATAAAGGTTTAAAATGGCTGTCTGAAATAGAAGAAAAATACAGAACTCCGGTTGCTATTGAAGTCGGTACTCCCAAACATGTAGAACAAGCCCTTTACCATGATTTAAAAGTATTTTGGATTGGAGCTAGAACTACTGTAAATCCATTTTATGTACAAGAAATTTGTGAAAGTATTAAAGGAACAGACGTTGAAATATGGGTTAAAAATCCTATTCACCCTGATATAAATCTGTGGATAGGAGCTATAGAAAGATTAAAAAATACTGGAATAAAAAAAATTAAAGCTATTCATAGAGGTTTTTTTTGTATGAAAGAAAGAAAATACAGAAATAGTCCGAAATGGAATTTAATAAAAGTTATAAAAGAGACCTTTCCAGAATTAAATTTGATTTGCGACCCAAGTCATATAAGTGGTGACAAAAAACTAATTTATTCTATTTCAAAAAAAGCCATCTCGCTAAACTTTGACGGATTAATGATCGAAACTCACGCTAATCCCGAAAATGCATTGAGTGATGCAAAACAACAAATTAATTGTAACGAGTTTAAAGAACTAATGAGAAAAATATAATTTTTTAACATTCTCTACCAAGCTGTTTATGCAAATTCCTGGAAAGATTCATTAATTTTGAGAATCTATTTAGTTCTTCTTTCTTTTCTATTTCATCATTGATAGAAGGTATTTTTTCTAGAATACTATTAGTTAAATCTGAAATTCGTTTTAATTTAAATCTAATTAAACCTTCTTTGACTAAACTGAATAAAATATCTTCTTCTTTCTTAACTTTTATATTCTTTAAGCCCCAGTTGTCCATTTTATATTTTTCACTTATTAGATAAGATGTTATCCTAGATATTTCGATGTCTTGATGATTTATAAAATAATCTTTTGTGATAATCTCTTCTTTTTTAATAGCATTTTGGTATTCGATTAATATTCTAGCAAAAACTGGAAAAACAATAGGAATTCCATCTAGTTGAAGTTCTTGTAAAATCATTTTTGAAACTTGTAATTTTTGTGTTGAGTTAATTTGAACAAACTTTTCTCCATGATTTAATAATAGTTTAAATAAAAACTGCTCTTCTTGCGAAGGTTTTTCAATTTGCTCATCATTTTTTTGTTGAGGAATGGGGCTTTTTTGTTTATTTTTATTTTTGTTTTTTTCTAAATCTTTAATAAGAATTTGCACATCAATATTTAAAATACTGGATGCTTCTTGAAGATAAACGGTTTGATTAGTCATATCTGGAACTAATGCAATGCTATTTATAATACTTTTTATCAATTTAATTTTTCCCTCTGGACCAGAAGAAGAAATTGATGACATGTAAGAAAAAAATGAAAGAAAGTCTTTTTTATTATCAATAAAATAATTTTCAATTTCCTCTTTATTCTTATTCTTAGAAAATGAATCTGGATCTTGACCACTTGGCAAACTAACAATACTTACAAACATATCTTGAGATAATGCTACATTTATAGCTCGATGAGTTGCTTGAACGCCTGCTGAATCAGAATCAAATAAAATAGTCACTGAGTTTGTAAATCTTTTTATAATTCTTATTTGGTCAGAAGTTATTGCCGTACCTGAAGAAGCCACAACATTACAAATACCCTTTTGATGTAAAGCAATAACATCTAAATAACCCTCCACTAAATAACAATTATCTTTTTTAATAACATCAGTTTTAGCAAAATTCATCCCAAATAAAATTTTACTTTTTTGATATACTAAAGTTTCTGGAGAATTTATATACTTTGCAGTTTTCTTATCATCAATTAAAATTCTTCCCCCAAAACCAACTACGCGATTACTAAGTGTGAAAATAGGAAACATAATTCTACCATTAAATCGACTGAAAATATTCTTACCGTCAATAAATAGACCTGATTTAATTAAAACATCTTTTTTATAACCCTTTTTAAGTAGAAAATCATAAAAGTTCTTACTTCCTTTTGAGATAAATCCAATTTGAAATTTATTAATAATATTATGATCTAACCCCCTAGATAATAAATAATCTAAAATATCCTTATTTGCATTTTCATGTAATACAGTTTTAAAATAAGTGGTTGCAAAATCTAACAATATAGAAATTGATTCTTTTTCATCTTCTTCTTGTGGATTGTAAGAATCATCTTTCTTTTCAATAATTTCTATATTATATTTTTTGGCTAAGTATTTTATAGCCTCGGGGTATGAGCACCCATCATGCTCCATTAAAAAAGAAACTACATTACCTCCTTTTCCGGAACTAAAATCTTTCCATATTCTTTTAGATGGAGATACTATAAAAGACGGGGTTTTCTCGTCAGAAAAGGGACTAAGACCTTTATAATTAGCACCAGCTTTTTTAAGTGAAACAAAGTCACCAATAACATCCTCTATGATAGCTACATTAAATACTTCTTCTATCGTTTTTTTTGATATCATTTTTTATTTTTTTCTAACTAAAATAAAATGAATTAAATCAATTAAAGATCTCTTATATATCGATTCCGGATAATTTTTTAAATGCGAAATAATTTCTTTTTCTAAACTTTCCATTTTTTTAATTGCCATCTCTATTCCTTTATTAATTTTCACTAATTTTTTTATATAATAGACATCTTCTCTGTTAATTTTATTATCTCTTAATATCCGAAATATTTTTTGTCTTTTCAGAAAAGACACTTTTTTAATTGTAAATAACAGAGGAAGATTAATTTTACTTTCTTTCAAATCATTCCCCATTATTTTTCCTGTTATTGAGCTACTTTTATAATCCAAAATATCATCTTTTATTTGAAAAATCATTCCAATTTTTAAGCCAATATTATATAAATTTTTTATTTCTTCTTTTGAAGATATATTGTTAGATATCGCTGCTAATTGAAAACAACAACCAAATAATGATCCTGTTTTACGTTGAATAATATTATAGTAATCTTCCTCTGATATATCTAAATCTCTAGACTTTTGTAACTGAAAGATCTCACCTTCACTGATCCTCTCGACTGCTTTTGAAGTATATAATAATATATTTAAGTCTCCATCTTTTAAGCCTAGTGACAAACCCTTTGAAAGCAAAAAATCTCCTACTAAAACAGCAATTTTATTTTTCCATAAATTATTGACTGAAAAATGACCTCTTCTAAAACTAGCATCATCTACAACATCATCATGAATTAATGTCGCAGTATGTAATAATTCTATTAATATACAAGAAGAATACGTTTTTTCATTAACCTCGCCTAATAACTTAGCAACCAATAGTATCAAAATTGGCCTAATTCTTTTCCCAGGTTTTTTTAAAATATAACTGGAAATAGTTAAAATTAATTTTACATCTGATGATAAAGATTCTTTATACTTTTCATCAAAAATTTTTATTTCTTTTTGTATTGGTTTTGTTATTTGTTTTAACATGTTTCCATTAAGTTTGCTAATTGGCCACAAGCCGCATTTACATCTTCTCCCCTACTCCTTCTCAAATTAACTATAATATTTTCTTTTTTTAAAAATGATATAAATTCCTTTGTGTTTTTTTCCGTAGATTTTTTAAAATTTGAATTCTTAACAGAATTAAACTCAATTAAATTAATTTTTGATGGAACTATTTTTGAGAATTTAATCAAATCAATTGCATCTTCTTTTGTGTCATTAAAATCCCTTAACATAACATATTCATAAGTAATTTTAATTTTAGTTTTTTGAAAAAAATAAATCAAAGATTCTTTTAAATTATCCAAGTCATTAATAGAATTTATATCCATAATCTCACTTCTTTTAATATTGTTTGCTGAATGTAAAGACACCGCTAAATTCACTTTTAAGTTTTCATCTGCTAATTTCTTTATCATTTTTGAAACCCCAACTGTAGATAATGTAATCCTTTTAGGAGATATATTTAAACCCTGTTTACTTGTAATATATTTGATAGAATCAATAACATTTTGATAATTTACTAAGGGTTCTCCCATACCCATATATACAATATTAGTTAAACCAATATTATATATATTTTTTGCCTCTTTTTTAATTAAAGAAACTTGATCAAATATCTCATAAGAAAAAACATTTCTTATTCTTTTCATTTTTCCTGTTGCACAAAATTTACATGCAAAACTACAACCTACCTGTGAAGAAACGCAAGCAGTGATTCGATTTTTTTCTGGTATTAAAACCCCTTCACACTTATTTCCATCTGATAGTTTAAATAGAAATTTTATGGTCCCATCATTACTTTTTATTAAAGTGTCAATTGCCACATATTGAATTGAATAATTTTGAGACAAATACTTCTGGCAAAATTTTGAAATATTGGTCATTTGATCAAAAGACGAAACTTTTTCTCTCCAAAGCCATCTATAAATTTGACGCGCCCTATATGCAGGTTCCTTTAATTTAATTAACAAATCCTCTAATTCAGAAAATTTTAATTCTCTAATATTTTTTTTCATAAATAAAATATATAAAAATTATTGGCTTTTAAGATCTAATTATTTTTTGTGCCAAATCCCAATCTTCTTTTGTTGTAATTTTCATATTAATTTTTTCGCCTTTTATTAAATTCACTCTTTGAACATAATCCTCTATTAAAGTGATGTCATCTGTTGCTCTATCTTTCTCTTTCTTGTATGCATTTTTAATAATGTTTGCTCTAAAAATTTGAGGTGTTTGTGTAAATATATATTTTGCTCTATCTACTGATTTACTTGTAATAGAGTTTTCTATATACATCCTAAGAGAATCATTAGAAGTTAAAATAGGAGCTGCGTGACCTTTTAATAAAGCAGATTTATAAAGCTTTTTAATTAATTTTTTACTAATAAAGGGCCGTACTCCGTCATGAATAGAAATCATATCATCTTTATTAATTTTTAAATTAAGCAATGCGTTTTTTACTGATTCATACCTAGTTTTTCCACCCAAGATTATATTATGAGATAACTTAAATTCATACTGCTTACAAATTTTCTTCCATTGTAATATTTGATTTTTAGGTAAAACAACTGAAAAAATACATTTTTTATCAAATTCAAAAAATGTATTTAAACTATGAAATAACACAGGTTTTTTTCCTAAAACTAAAAATTGTTTTAAGGTGTCTGTTTGCATCCTTTTACCCTTTCCTCCGGCTAATATGATTACAAAATGTTTTACTGACATCCAGAGATAGATAATTATAATATCAACATACAATCTCCATAACTTAGGAATTTGTATTTTTCTTTTATTGCTTCTTTATAAGCTTTCATTAATAATTCATGTCCAGAAAATGCAGCAACAAGCATCATTAAAGTAGATTTTGGTGCATGAAAATTTGTTACCATAGAATTAGCAATTCTAAATTTATAATTAGGAAAAATAAACTTATTTGTCCAACCATCAAATGGCTTTAGTTCCTTTCCCGTAGACACCGATGATTCAAGTGCCCTTATACAAGTAGTTCCAATTGCACAAATTTTTCTTCTCCCTTTCAAGGACATATTAACGTCAATAGATGTTTGCTCAGGAATAAATAACCTTTCTGAATCCATTTTATGTTTTGATAAATCCTCCACTTCTACAGGCTTAAAAGTTCCAAGTCCGACATGCAGTGTGATTTCACTTAATTTTACACCTTTAATTTCAGCTCTCTTTAATAAATTTCTACTAAAATGTAATCCGGCAGTAGGTGCAGCAACTGCTCCTTCAACTTTAGCATAAACAGTTTGGTATCTATTAATATCTGTTTTGTCTGGATTCCTATTTAAATATTTAGGAATTGGAGTTTCTCCAAGTTCTTTTAACTTATTTCTAAACTCATCATAATCTCCATCATATAAAAACCTTAAGGTTCTGCCTCTTGATGTAGTATTATCAACAACTTCCGCTACTAAAGAAAAATCATCTCCAAAGTATAATTTATTACCGATTCTTATTTTTCGTGCTGGGTCAACCAAAACATCCCATAATCTTATTTCACTATTTAACTCTCTAAGCAAAAAAACTTCAATTCTTGCGCCAGTTTTTTCTTTATTTCCATACATTCGAGCAGGAAAAACCTTAGTGTTATTAACAACAAACATATCTTGATCATCAAAATATGAAAGAATATCTTTAAACGTTTTATGTTCTATGTTACCTGTTTTCCTATCTACTACCATCATTCTTGATTCATCTCTTTCTGCATTGGCTTTCTTTGCAATTAGCTTTTCTGGTAAATCGTAATTAAAATTTGATAATTTATATTTCATGTTCATTTATTAAAATAGTAAAGTCCGCAAATATACAAAATTAAATCAGTTGATTTTGTGTTTATATTTTATCTAAGTTTATTTCAAAATTTTCTAAATTTAACGCTAAATCTAAATCATGGTTGCCTATCGCTGTTCTTTTTAAATTATAAAGATATGCCCCGCATTCTAAAAAAACGCCTATATCATGAGCTAAGGACCTAATATAGGTTCCCTTACTACATATTACTTCAAGGTCTATATAAGGAAAATAAATTTTTTTTATTACAAAAGAATATATCTCAATTGAGCGAGAATTTAATTTAAATTTTTCATTATTTCTTGCTTTTTCATAAGCTCGTTTTCCATTAATTTTAACAGCTGAATATTTAGGGGGAATTTGGGTTTGTTTGCCTATAAATACTTGACTTAGTTCGTTTATTTTATTAGTTGAGATCTTTGTATAATCCCCCACATCTTCTTCATCTGATTCTCTATCATAGGTTTCAGTACAAAAGCCTAGTTTTATAGTAGCGAAATATTTTTTTTTTAAATTTTGATATGTGGAAATCTCTCTTGTTTTTTTTCCAGTACATATAATAAGTAAACCTGACGCTAAAGGATCAAGAGTTCCAGCATGCCCTACTTTTAATTTACTTAGATTATATTTTTTTTTTATAAGTCCCCTTATCCTTTTTACAACATCAAATGATGTCCAATTCGTAGGTTTATTTATTAAAATCACATCATTTTTCATGAAAAAATATTAAATAAAAATGCGCTAATTGAAATACAAAAACAGTATAGGCCAAAATATTTTAATTTGCTTTGATTTACAATTTTAATCATCCATTTACAACAAAATAGACCAATAAAAAAAGTGACTATAAAAGCAATTAATATTGGTAAATTAAATTCCGCTTCATTAATTATGTCTGAACCAATTATATCTTGAATTGATTTGCCTAAAATTATTGGTAAACAAATTAAAAAAGAAAATGTTGAAGATTCTTTTTTTGAAGTTCCAAGTAAAAGAGCTACACAAATTGTTGTTCCAGATCTAGAAATTCCTGGTAAAATAGCAACAGCTTGAAAAATCCCTATAATCAAAGCACTCTTCCAGGTTATTTCTTGAGTTTTAACATTAATTTTTTCAGTTACAAAAAGAATCAAAGCTGTAAGAAAAAACATACCTGCAATAAACATTAAATTCCAACCTTCATTATATTTATTTTCTATTGTTTGATCTAAATTTAATAGCACTAAAAATAAAACTGGAATAATAGAGACTACAATATTCAATATGTAACTTCTAGATTTTTTATTATTTATAAATAATAACTCTTTTATTTTTTTTCGATAAATAATAATAATACTTAAAGCCGTAGCTAAATGCAGTATCACCGTAATAAATGCCCCATCTTTTTGAATTGATGGATTATCAAATATGTGTTTTAAAAATTCTATGTGTCCACTGCTACTTACTGGTAAAAACTCTGTTATACCCTGTATAATCGCCAAGAATATATATTCAATATATTCACTCATTTTTTCTTCATAATTATAAAACCTGATAAAATAAATGCCATAATAATAATAATGGGAGCAAGAACTACTCTTCTGCTTGAAAATATTTCTGGATTAAATTCTGATCCAGAAGATCCTCCTCCAGACATCAATACAAAACCTAATATTAGTAAACAAATTGAGCAAATTAGAATAATATATTTTTTCTTGCTAAATAAAAAATTTGGCTCTTCTTTCATGATTTTTCTATTTGTAAAAATTAATTTTTAAACTAAGTATTCTTCTCAAAACTAGCCAATTACTAAATCCTGAAATTAAAATACCCAAAGAAATTATAAGTATAAAAAATAAAGAAATTTCAAGTTTAGAAAAAACAACCAATAATTTTTCTAACATCAAATCATTATTTCCTAGACCAATGTAAATTATTGTAAGTAAAATAAAACCTAAAATAAAAGTCGAAATAACCGATGCTGTAAAACCATCTACAATACTTCTTTTTAAATATGGTTTTTGTATAAAGCTCCTTTTGGCGCCAACTAACTGCATAACATTTAAATTATATCTATTTGCATAAATAGTTAATCTAATATTATTATAAATCAAAATAGCGGAAAAAATCAAGAAAATTGCACTTATAAAAATAGAAATAATCAAAAATTTTGATTTAAAATAAAGTAATTGATCTGATATTTTTACTGGAAATATAACACTTGCAACAATTGATTGATTTTCAATTTTAATTTTTAAATCTTTTAAAATTTTAGAATTATGATAATCAGGTTTTATATATAAATTTACTATATCAGGTAATGGGTTCTCATTATCTAATGGAGCCAGAAAATCCTTACCTAATTTTTGTTTTAAATTATTGACCGCTAGTTCTTTTTGAACAAATTGTGTTTTCTGAATATTTACTTCTTCATTGTTCTTCAAAAAATTCATTAAATCATATACTTCAGGTGAATTCGAATCTTTTAAAATTATTTTAAATGGTATTTCCTCCTGTAATAAAATAATTAATCTATTAGAAAAAAATGAAATAAATACTATAAAGCCTATGCTCACTAAAGCAATTGTCATAGTAAATATCATTGAGGTTTTTAAACTGAAAATCGAATTTTTTAATACTTTATTAGAATGGTTACTCATGATCTTAAAAACTAAATTAATAAATCCAATTAATTTAAGTAAGATTTAGTATCTTAAAAATACTAAATTTGTCATTTCTTTACCTCAAAAAATGAATTATAATTTTAAAAAAATAGAAGCTAAATGGAAAGAAAAGTGGGAACAGTCAAAGCTTTTTAAAACTAATATTAGTACACAAAAAAAATTTTATGTATTAGACATGTTTCCATACCCCTCTGGAGCTGGTCTTCATGTTGGTCATCCGTTAGGATATATTGCATCTGATATATACAGTCGATACAAGAAACTAAAGGGATTCAACGTGTTACATCCAATGGGTTTTGATTCTTTTGGCCTTCCTGCCGAACAATATGCCATTGCAACTGGCAAACATCCTGAAAAAACTACTAAAGAAAACTCCGAAAAATATAAATCTCAATTAAAAAATATCGGATTGTCTTTTGACTGGGACAGAGAGCTTAAAACTTCTGATTATAAATATTACAAATGGACACAGTGGATATTTACAAAACTTTATAATTCTTATTATTGTAATATAGACAATAAAGCTGTTCCTATAGAAGAACTAATAAAAGAATTTGAAAAAAACGGGAATAATTCTATTGATTCTCCATGCGATGTTAATACTCCAAATTTTGATGCAAAAGACTGGAACAATTGGAGTGAAGAAAAACAACAAAAGATGTTACTAAAATACCGTTTAGCTTATTTAGCGAATACTATGGTGAATTGGTGTGAAGATTTAAGTACAGTATTAGCTAATGATGAAGTAAAAGATGGTCTTTCTGTTCGTGGTGGTCACATAGTTACACAAAAAAAAATGAATCAATGGGTATTAAGAATAACTGCTTATGCTGACCGTTTATTAGAAGACTTAAATAAAATTGATTGGCCAAATTCTCTTAAAGAACAACAAAGAAACTGGATAGGTAAATCCTCTGGATTAAATATTTCATTTAACACTGATAAAAATTTAAATATACCCGTTTTCACAACAAGACCTGAAACAATTTTTGGTGTTAGTTTTTTGGTTTTATCGCCTGAGCACGAACTTATAAATAAGCTTTGTACTCAAAATCAAAAAGAAAAAATTGAAAAATATCAATTAAATTGTTCTAAAAAAAGTGAACTAGATCGTATATCAAACATTAACTCCATTTCTGGAGAATTTACAGGTTCATATGCAATACACCCTTTTAGTAATGAAAAAATACCTATTTGGATATCAGAATATGTTTTGTCTAATTATGGAAGTGGTGCAATTATGGCTGTTCCTGCTCATGATGCAAGAGATTTTAAATTTGCTAAAAAATTTAAAATCAAGATTAATCAAGTAATTAAAAACAAAACTATAGTCAAGGAAGAGCCTTACTTAGAAAAAGAAGGGAAATTGATTAATTCATTTTTTCTAGATAATTTAACCGTATCACAAGCAACTAAAAAAATAATTAATCTAGTTAGTGAAAAAAATATTGGATCTATCTCAATAAATTACAGATTACGAGATGCTGTCTTTAGTAGACAAAGATATTGGGGAGAACCTTTCCCTATATACTACAAAAAAAACGTTCCTTACTTAATTCCTGAAAATGAACTTCCCTTAATATTACCATCAATAGACACTTATCTGCCTACGAAGAATGGAGAGCCTCCTCTGGCAAGAGCAAAAAACTGGAAATATAAAAATGAATATAAATTTGAATACTCTACAATGCCAGGATGGGCTGGTTCTTCTTGGTATTTTATAAGATACCTAGATCCTAATAACAATGACAAATTTGTTGGAGATAAAGAATTAAATTACTGGGAAAATGTAGATCTATATGTAGGGGGGGCAGAACATGCAACTGGTCATTTATTATATTCTAGATTCTGGACAAAATTTCTACATGACTTATCATTAATTCCTTTTGATGAACCTTTTAAAAAAATTATAAATCAAGGTATGATTTTAGGAGAATCAAGTTTTGTATATAGAATTAATGGAGAAAACACTTTTGTTTCATACAATTTAAAAGAAAATTATAAAACAACACAAATACATGTAGATATAACTTTAGTGGAAAAAAACATTCTTAATATTGAAGGATTTAAAAAAAGCAGACCAGAATATAACAATGCAAAATTTATATGTGAAAACACAAAATACATTTGCGGAAAAAGTGTAGAAAAAATGTCAAAATCATTCTTTAATGTTGTTAACCCAGATAAAATAATTGAACAATTTGGTGCTGATTCCCTAAGAATGTACGAAATGTTTTTAGGTCCATTAACTCAATATAAACCATGGAATACAGATGGAATAACAGGTGTGTTCTCTTTTATTAAAAGATTTTGGAATCTTTTTCATGTAAACCAAACATTTTCTATAAGTGAAGAAGCCGCATCTGATGAAGAAAATGAAATACTACACGAAACAATACATAAAATTCAAAAAGACATCGAATCATTTTCATTCAATACATGTGTTAGCTCATTTATGATATCGGTAAATAAACTAAAAAAAATAAATTGTAATAAAAGAGATATTCTTGAACCTTTAATTATTCTCCTTTCACCTTTTGCTCCTTTTATTTGTGAAGAATTATGGGACAAATTAAACCCTGGTCAATCTGTTTTTAATGCAGGCTTTCCTAATTATCACGATAAATATATTTCTAAAAGTGCCATAAATTACCCCATTGCAATAAATGGAAAAAAAAGACTTAATCTAATAATTTCTGATGAAGTAAGTAAAAAAGATCTAGAAGATCTGGTCTTGGCAAATAAAAAAGTTGTTCAATTAACAGCAGGAAAAATGATTGAAAAAATTATAATTATACCGGGAAAAATTATAAATATTGTGGCAATTAATCAAAATCAATAATAAAATCATGATAAAAAACAAAAAAACAACCATTTTATTGTTTTTTATTCCATTATTTAGCCTTTTTTCACAAAATAAATTAAAATATCATGACTTTTCTTTAAAAAAGAGCAAAAAAACAGCTTTTTTAATAGGAGAAAAAATAAAATACAGATTTTCCTATGGAAAAAGTAATAAAAAAGGAATTCTTACAGCCGGATACGGTCAATTTGAAGTAAAAAAAATAGTAAACTTAAGAGGATCCGACTGTTATTATATAAAAGCAAGCGGAAGCTCAACAAAATTATTTAGTATTTTTTACGAAGTAAATGATGTATTTGAATCATATTTAGACACTTCAGAATTCGTGCCCCTAAAATTTTATCGAAATATTCACGAAGACAAATATAAAGCCAAGCAACTAGCCTCCTTCATTAGAGGAGCTAATTATGTTAAAACTGTAAACTTAATAAATCAAGAAAAAAAACATAAAAAAATATCTAAATACACACAAGACGTTCTTTCTGCATTATTTGCAAGCAGAAACATAGCTAATGAAAATATTAACTTAAATGACACTGTTTTTATAGAAATATTTAATTTAGAAAAAACCAAAATTACACCATCATACTTTGTTCCAATTAAGAAAGAAACCATAAAAACTAAAATTGGAACTTTAAAAACAATTAAATGTAAAATTAATACTAAAAAAAGCAGAATATTCTCTGATAAAAACTCCACATACATCTGGGTAACCGATGATCAAAAACACCTGCCTGTTAAATTAGAAACTCCTATAAGAGTTGGATCTATTTATATAGAAATTTTATCTGTTGAAAACTTATTCGAAAACTAACTTTTTTAATGAACAAATTATTTATTTAAATTCTTAGTTTTACAACATGTCTGAAAAAAAATTAGTAGAAGAAAAAATTAAAAAATTAGCTGAAAAGTACTCTTCAACTGGACAAGACTTAACGTCTTATCTAGAAGGATTATTATATGCAGATTATCTGAGCTATTGGGATTATATAAACTTAGATACACTACTAACCCTTCAAGTTCCGAAAACAGACTTTCCAGATGAAAATATTTTTATAATTTATCATCAAATTACAGAATTATACTTTAAACTTATTATTAATGAATTAGAACAAATATCAAATAATGGTAGAAACATACAAAAAAACGGAAAAGACTTGGGTTGGAATAAAGAACTAACATTTGATTTTTTTAAATCTAGAATGATTCGAATTATTCGTTATTTTGAAAATCTTATTAATTCATTTGATATAATGATTGAAGGGATGAGTAGAGATGAGTTTATAAAATTTAGAATGAGTCTTCTTCCTGGAAGTGGCTTTCAAAGTGTCCAATTTAGAACTATTGAGTTATACGCAACTCCAGTTAAAAACTTATTAATTAATGATAGCAAAACATCAAATACAAAAAATATTATTCAAAACATATATTGGTCAAAGGGGGCGACAGAATTAAAAAGCGGAAAAAAAACTTACACACTTACGCAATTTCAAAAAAAATACAACGAACCTCTTAATTCATTAATAATTAATTTAAAAGGGAAAACAATTTGGGAAAAATTCAAACAATTAAAAACAACAAAAAAAGAAAAAGAAGAACTATCTGAACTATTAAAAAAATTCGACTTTTATGTTAATGTTAAGTGGAAATTATCTCATTTTAAATCCGCCGTAAAACACCTAAAAAAAATGGGGGTCAAAAAAGCTACTGGCGGAACTAATTGGGAAAAATATTTACCCCCAAGATTTCAAAAAATTATATTTTTTTCTAAATTATGGACAAAGAAAGAAAAAGAAAAATGGGGCATAAGTTGGCTGAAAGATTAAAAAAATGGAAGGCGTTATTTTCTTATTAATAAAAATATTATTTTTTACCTCCCTAATTCCTGTATGTTTTTTGTTTTTAAAAATTATCGGATTTGGCGCACAAGAATTCAAGAAAAACATTATTTATAATTTTTTCATTTTAATATCATCTATTATTTTGTTTTCAATTTTTATTTACACGAATCCACATAAAAAAAAAGTCATTGTAGAAAATAATATCATCATAGAAGAAAATGAAATAACCAAAACAGTTAAAAAACCCAATCTCAATTTATTAAATCCAAATTATAAATTCACTGAAGAAATAATTAATACAATAAAAATAAGCACCGAAGAAATCGATTTTGAAAAGTGCTTGGAAAAAAAAGTTAGAAAAAATGAAAACATAACTTCTATTTTAAAACCATTTAATTTTTCCAACAAAGAAATTTATGAACTAGACAACTATTTAAAAGCCAATAAACTTTTTGATTTTAAAAAAATTAAACCCGGTGATAAATACAGTTTGATTTTTTTCAAAAAAAACAATCAAAAACCCACTTATTTAGGCTATGAATTAAATAAAGGAAGTTTTTTAATTTTAAACCTAGAAAATTTAACAGAATGCAAGGTCCAATCAAGACCTTTTGAAATTAAGAAACATGAGTTGTCTGGAATTATATCAACCCATCTATGGCAAGCTGTTAATGAACAAGTAGAGTCTAATTTAGAAACTGAAGCTGTTGTTTCAGTTTTAGCTGATAAAATTTACCCTTGGACAATTCGATTCACTCATTTGAATCCAAACGATAAGTTTAAAATAATCTATGAGGCAAAGTATATAAATAATGAATTTATAAAAATAGAAAATGTTTATGCATCTGTATTTATGCATAAAAATGAAAATTATTATGCTATTCCTTTTAAAGAAAATCTAAATCAAAAGTATAATGACTACTTTGATGAAAGTGGTAATAACCTAAGGAATTTTTTTCTTCAAGCACCTGTTGACTTTAGAAGAATATCATCAAAATATAGTAAGTCTAGAAGACACCCTGTTACAGGTAGAGTCACCGCGCACAAGGGAACAGATTTTGCTGCTGAAAGTGGGTCTCCTATATTTAGTACCGCAGATGGCGTTATTACAGCTGCCAAATACAAAAAATATAATGGGTACTACGTTAAAATTAGACACAATAATACTTATGAAACTCAATACCTTCATATGCAGAAGAAAAGTGTTAATTATTGGAAGAAGAAAGGTATCAGGGTTGGAAAAAAAATTAAACAGGGTGAAATCATTGGATTTGTGGGTCAAACTGGGCTAGCAACAGGGCCTCATGTTTGTTATAGGTTTTGGAAAAACGGAAAACAGGTAGATCCCTTTAAGCAAAACTTGCCACCATCACAACCAATTAAAGAAAAAATTAGAGATAATTTTAATTTAAAAAAAGAGAAATGGATTAAAAAATTAAATGAAATTAGTTACCCAGATGAATTATTTATTAATCTGAATTCATAGGCTTCCAATCCCCATTATCTTTAATCAAATTAATCAATTCAGATAAAGCCTGATCAGTTGGAATATTTCTTTTAACAATATCCTGACCTTTATATAATGTGACTTTCTTTGTGCCAGAACCCACATAACCGTAATCAGCATCTGCCATTTCACCGGGACCATTAACTATACAGCCCATTATACCAATTTTTAGTCCTTTTAAATGAGATGTTGCTGATCTTATTTTCTCTGTTGTCTCTTGCAAATCAAATAAAGTTCTTCCACATGAAGGGCAAGAAATATATTCAGTTTTTGAGATCCTAGTTCTTGTAGCTTGAAGAATGCCAAAAGAAATTTGATTACAATAGCCATATAACTCATTAGACTCACTACTTAAAAAAACACCATCTCCTAAGCCATCACAAAATAAACTTCCAATATCAATTGAGGAGCCCGTTAATAAACTTGCTTTAGATGAGTTTTCACATGAAAAATTTTTCTTAATAATTACTGGATTAGTTATGTTATTATTAAACAAGTCAAAGAAAACACATCTAACTTCAGCAAAAAAATTATCATTATTAGTATAAATAACTAGAACTGCTGATTTATCGTTTTTTAATTTTAAAAAAAAATTTTCACTAAAGTCTGCAATTTGTGCGTAAATAAAATTTATGTTGTTTGATAATTTTTCAACTGACATATATTCATCTACGTTTAAAAAAGGATACCCCTTGTTATTATTTTTCCATTTATTATAATCATAAATTAAACCAATAGTTCCTGGTATTTTAAAATCAAGATCATGATTGCCCAAATAAATATAATCACAAGCTTGATCTGAAATGTTCCATTTATCTAGAGAAACAGAATATTTATAACCTAGTGAAAATAAAGACAACGGTGTTATTTTTTTCTTTAAAGAAAAATCAGCTAGCACAACTGGAAAATTATTACCTCCAATATTACTTACAGATTTAGTAAATCGCTTTTTATATAAAAATGGATTAAATTGATTATTATTTATTGGTGGTATCTTATACTTATTCTTTCGCTTATTAAAATGATCTAATATTTTTTTAGCAACTGGAATTTCATTTTCTGGTGGCTCCGTTAATGACACACGTATTGTATCCCCTAAACCATCTTCTAACAGAGACCCTATTCCTACAGCAGATTTTATCCTACCATCAACACCATCCCCCGCCTCTGTAACCCCTAAATGTAAAGGGTAGTTCATTCCCTCTTTCATCATTTGATGGACTAATAAGCGGTACGCATGTATCATTACTTTAGGATTTGACGACTTCATTGAAAGAACTAATTCATGATGATTTTCTTTGTGACAAATACGAACAAATTCCATAGCTGACTCAACCATTCCCTCTGGCGTATCGCCATATCTACTTAAAATTCTATCAGATAAAGAACCATGATTAGTGCCTATACGAATAGCGGTGTTGTTTTCTTTACAAATCCTAACAAGAGGAAGAAATTTAGTTTCAATTCTTTCTAGCTCTTTAATATAATCGGTGTCTGTATATTCGATTTTCTGGAATTTCTTTTTATCTGCATAGTTCCCAGGATTGACCCTAACTTTCTCAACTATACGCGCAGCTAATTCTGCTGCATTAGGAGTATAATGAACATCTGCTATCAAAGGCGTATTATATCCTTTTTTTAATAAAAGATTCTTAATGTTTTTTAAATTCTCTGCCTCTTTTTTACTTGGTGTTGTTATTCTAATTAATTCACAGCCTTCATTGATCATACGTATACATTCTGCTACAGTACCTTCAGTGTCCATAGTGTCTGTTGTTGTCATAGACTGTAGCCTTATTGGATTTTTGCCTCCAACCCCAACATTTCCGATTAAGACCTCTCTAGTTTTCCATCTAGAATATTTAATCAAACTGTTACAATACTTATTGTTTAACATTTTTTTATTTATAATATATTTTAAATAAAACCGGTCGGCTAGGAGCGGCATCATTTTCAACTGACATGAGTTGTAAATTCAATAAGTATTCCCCATCACGCACTTGATTAGGAACGTATATTAACTCTGTTATAGTATTTTTGTTTCCACCTTTTAAATCGTCAAAAAATAACTTATGATTTCTAACTGCCCCCCCATCTTTCTCTTTATCAATAGAAGGTAAATCAATTAACAAGTTTTTTATACCTTTTTGTTTAATATACATCAAACATTCTTCCGTAAGATACGCTGGATTTTGATTACTATAATCAATACATTTCTTATTTATCTCATTGGGTAAAGTGCGAATAATTAACGTATCTAAGTCAAATGAATCATCCACTTCACTTAATAATAAACTCTTAGTTATTATTGTATCATTACCTTTTTTTTCAGGATTTATAGTAACTAATTTAGAAAAAAAGAAAAAATTCTTTTGAACATCATTTATGCTTTGTTCCTTCTCACTAATGTGACCAAAACATTCGGTATGAGTAACGTGAGCATGAGGGTTAAACCAAATATTATTAAAATTTACTGGACCACCTTTTTTTACATTACCTACCCAATTTCCTATGCTAACGGGTTCCTTTATAGGAGATGGAATACCCCATGCCCTTATTTTACTTTCATCAAAAGATAACGGGATTGATATGTCAATTGGATAGCTAAAATCAATACTAATTTCTCTATTCCTTAAGTAAGAAGAAAATTTCATTTTAGATTTATTAATCTATTTGCAAAATTACATTAAAAATAAATCTGATGTGATTTTATCGCACAAAATCATACCATCTTGAGTTAAAAAAAAATAATCATTTTTATAATAAAGTAACGACTCATCAACAAATTGTGATAATTTTTTTTTAATATTATTATACTCTGCTTGATTTGTAAGTAATGCTATTTTTGTTAATGAGACACCATTAGTTGTTCTTATTCTTGTCAAAATATATTCATTAATAATATTTTTTGCACTTAAAATCTCCTCTTCATAAAAAGGTCTCCCACTTCTTAGTGCTTCTATATATTTAAAATTGTTTTTTATATTCCAATGTCTTTTTTTTCCATTATAAGAATGGGCAGAGGGGCCTATGCCTAAATATTTTTTCCCACTCCAATATGAAGTGTTATGTTTTGATTCATATGTTGGTATACAAAAATTTGAAATTTCATAATGATCAAAACCGTTATTAATTAACACTTCTCTCATAATTAAAAATTGTGAGTTTATTTTTTTATCTGCATCAATTATCATATCTCCTTTTTTTACCATTTTATAAAATACTGTTCCTTTTTCAATTGTTAAACAATAACAAGATAGGTGGGTAACTTCTAAATCTATCGATTTTTTTAAATCATTTTCCCAGGATGTGTTTTTTAATCCAGGTAGGCCATACATTAAATCTAAATTTATGTTTTTTATCCCCATATCTTGAATTAATTTAATAGTGCTCTCTATTTGTTTTCCTGTATGAGTTCTATTTAATTTTTTTAATTGATCATCATTAAAAGACTGACCCCCTACACTTAACCTGTTAACACCTAAGCTTGTAAATCCATTTATTTTTTCCTTTGTTAAATCATTTGGATTTGATTCTAATGTACATTCTAAGTCATGAGAAACTCTAAAATTCTTGTGAATACTTTTTAAAATTTTTTCTACTTCATGAACATCTAAAATTGAAGGGGTTCCTCCTCCAAAATAAATAGTTTTAATCAAATCCGAATCTAAATAACTTCTATTTAATTCTACTTCCTTACAAATAGCTGAAATAATTTGTTCTTTTAATTTAAACGATGTTGTGAAGTGAAAATCACAATAATTACAAGCTTTTGAACAAAACGGAATATGTATATAAATTCCTGCCAATTTATTTTTTTATAAGAATTCTAATGACTGTATTTTTAAAAGCTATTGATTTTAATACAAATATTTTTCCTTGATGATATTCTGTTATTATTCTTTTACAAAGTGATAACCCTAATCCCCATCCTCTTTTTTTAGATGTGTGACCTGGATCAAATATTTTTTTAAAATCGTACGATGGAATTCCTTTTCCATTGTCAATAACATCAATAGAATAATATCTTTCACTGTGATTTTTAAAAACAACTTGAATTAAACCTTTTTTTTGCAAAGAATCTATAGAGTTTTTTAATACATTTTCTATAACCCAAGAAAAAAGTTCCGGACTCAGATTGACTTTTACATCTTTATATTTTTCTTCAAATATATATTTAAATTCAATTTTTTTAGATGCTCTTTTTTTTACATAATCAATTGTTTTTTCTAAAATTGGAGAAACCTCCATGGATTTTAATAACGATGTTGAACCTATTTTGGAAAATCTATCTGCTATTTGCTGTAATCGACCTGTGTCCTTCTCTATTTCTACAATAACCTCACCATCTATATTTTTACTTTTCAAATATTCCACCCACCCCATTAAGGAAGAAAGAGGGGTTCCAATTTGATGAGCTGTCTCTTTAGCTATTCCTGCCCATAATTTGTTTTGTTGAAACTTTTTTGAATAATAAAAAGCTAAATACGCAACTAAAAATATACTAATTGTTATAATTAAAATAATAATTGGTAGTTTCTGCAATTTATTAGCAAATTCTTTACTATCATTAGATAAATTATTGAACTCCTTAATTACATAAGAGTCCCTATAATGCACATAATCTATAATGATTTCTGTAACAGGTTTTTTAAACGGATCTAATATTATATTACCATTATTGTCTTTTTTCGCAGATTGTATACTAATCGGTATTGAATACCTCATCATATCTAGCTCTAATTGCAAAAAAGTATCTAGTTGTAGTTTTGCGTTAAATTGATTTTGTAAAATTTTCAAAGAATCATTAAGTAGACGTATTTTAGTAGAATCAGGTGATTTTTTTTCTAAATTCTGTATTTCTTTTTTTAATTTAATTTCTTTGTCATCTAAATTACGATGTGCTTTTAAATCCCCATTAGCACCTAGCCAAATAGCTGGAATGGAATTATTACTTTTTAAGATGTCTAAAACACACGGGTCTAGCGATTGCCCAATATTTAGCGAAGCCATTTGACTTACAGCATCTGCCCATGTTCTGATTCTTTTTTTCTCTTCTTTTCTTAATTCCTTAAGAATGCCTACTTTTCTTATTTCAACCTTTTCCTGCTCATTTAAAAATTCAGCCGTTAAAATGATTGTAGCTATTACAACAAAAAAAGCAAGTAAAATAATTACTCTGTTTATTATAACTATATTTTTAGTAAAAAATCTCAATTTATTATTTTACTTCATTTTTAAAAACCCAATTTCTTTTTGGCTTAAGAATCTCCACGTACCTCTAATTACTTTTTTTTTTGAAATACCAGCAAATTCGATTCGATCTAATTTAACTACTTTATATCCGAAAAACTCGAAAATTCTTCTAACTATTCGATTCCTTCCTGAATGTAAAGTAACTAATAATTCTTTGTTTTGTGCATTTTTAACTAAATGTACTTCATCTACTTTAATTTCTCCATCTTCCAATAAGAAACCTTTTTGAATTATATTATAATGTTGAGAGCTGATTTTTTTATCTAAAATCACATGATACACTTTCCTGATTTTATTTCTTGGGTGAATTAATCTCTGTGACAAATCTCCATCATTAGTAAATAATAACACTCCAGTGGTATTTTTGTCTAATCTGCCCACTGGGAATAACCTTTCAGAACAAGCCTTGTTTATTAAATCTAATACTGTCTTTCTATTTTTTTCATCCTTCAAAGTCGTTATATAATTTTTTGGTTTGTTTAAAATCAAATATCTATATTTTTCAATTTTAATTTTTTTTCCATCATATTCTATGGTGTCATCTAAACTCACTTTAGTTCCTAATTCATTGATAACAATACCATTAACTTTTATCTTTCCAGATTCAATTAATAAATCTGCCTTCCTTCTAGATGTAATCCCAGATTTAGCAATATATTGATTTAATCTATATTTATTTTGAATCATTTTTTTTTAAATAAATTAACTCAACAAAACTACTAACATTTAATATTATCTCTTCATTTAATATAACTGGGGTGTTATTTTTTACATGACCTAATGGAAAATCAAAACAAACTGGGAATTTATAATCCCTTATAGCATGAATAATTATCTCTTTAATAGTTTGGCCAAATGCTGGCTTATTATCTTTTATTTCTGTAAATCTACCTACTATTAATCCCGAAATATTATTAAAAACCCCTGATCTTTTTAAAGAATAAACCATCCTATCAATTGAATACAAATACTCGCCAACATCCTCAATTAATAAAATATTTCCTTTATAATCTGGGAAAGAATTGGATTGTAAAATTGAGCATAAAATTGATAAATTCCCCCCTACTAATTTACCTTTTGCCTCTCCTTTTACATTATACTTATTAGATTTAATTCTTATTTTATTTTTTCTACCAAACAATAAATTGAATAGCTCATTAACAGATTTTTTAGATGATTCTTTATAATTAATAGGCATCGGAGAATGTATTGAAGGTGTATTAAAATTTTTGGATATGTGAGATAAAAATACCGTAATATCACTAAATCCAACTAACCATTTTGGGTTAATTAAAAACTTATTAAAATCTAACTTATCTATAATTCTAATAGAGCCGTAACCCCCTCTAGCAAAAAAAATAGCCTTCACATTTTTATTATCTAAAACAGATTGTAGCATCTCTACCCTTTCTTCATCTGAGCCTGAAAACATTCCCTTTCTTGACAAGATCGTTTTTCTAATATCAAATACTTTTAAACCAGCTCTTGTAATCAATCTAATCGCAAATTGGCAATCATTTCTTAAAATATACTTTGCAACAGAAACAATAGCAACTAAATCACCTTTTTTTAAATATTCTAAATGATTTGATTTCCTCATGTTGTTCAGTTTGTATATTTTTATACAATATACAAAACTATACTGTGGAAAAATTTATTGTTACAGCTGCGCTACCATATGCAAATGGCCCTATACATATTGGTCATATTGCGGGTGCTTATTTACCTGCCGACATTTTTGTTCGTTATCAAAAATTAAAAAACAATGAAGTTGTTTTTGTTTGTGGATCTGACGAACATGGAGCCGCAATAACATTAAGGGCAAAAAAAGAAGGGCAGACTCCTCATAAAATTATTGAAAAATATCATAAAAAAAATGAAAATTCATTTAAATCCTTGAATATCAATTTTAGTATTTATCATAGAACTTCATCTAAACTTCATCATGATACCGCTCAGCAATTTTTCAAAGCACTTCATTCTAAAAACGTTTTTATTAAAAAAAAATCTAACCAATTTTTTGATGAAGAAGCTAATCAATTTCTAGCTGATCGATACATAAAAGGCACCTGCCCTAAATGTAATTACGAAGACGCTTATGGTGACCAATGTGAATCCTGTGGGTCAACATTAAGCCCATCTGATTTGGTTAACCCTAAATCTACACTTAGTGGTCATATTCCCATAATGAAAGAAACCTCTCATTGGTATTTACCTATGCAAAAAAATGAAAAGTGGTTAAAGAAATGGATAGAAAGTGGTGAAATAAACGGTGTAATGGTTCATGATCCTAAAAAGTGGAAAAATAATGTTTTAGGGCAATGTAAATCATGGATTGATGGTGGTCTTCAAAGCAGAGCAATGACTAGAGATTTAGATTGGGGCGTAAAAGTCCCTTTAGAAAATGAAAATGGAAAAGTACTATATGTATGGTTAGATGCTCCAATTGGATATATTTCTGCAACAAAAGAATGGGCGAAAAATGAAAAAAAAAACTGGGAAAAATATTGGAAAAACCCTGATACTAAACTAATTAACTTTATTGGCAAAGATAATATTGTTTTTCATTGTATAATTTTTCCTATAATTTTAAAAGAACATGGTGATTATATTCTTCCAACAAATGTACCTGCAAATGAATTTTTGAATTTAGAGGGGGGTAAAATTTCAACATCTAGAAATCATGCAATATGGATTGATGATTACTTAACTAGCTTTCCTGAAAAAGAAGATGTTTTAAGGTATGTTTTATGTTCTATTTCTCCTGAAAATAAAGATTCTGATTTCACATGGAAAGATTTTCAAACTAGAAATAATAGTGAACTTGTGGCCATTTTTGGAAATTTTGTAAACCGAGTTATTGTTCTAATAAATAAATACTGGGGTGGATATGCACCTAATCGATCTAGTATAAATAAAGAAGATGATATTGTATTACGCAAAATATGTCAATATCCTGATAAAATAGGAACATATATCAATAATTATAAATTTAGAGATGCTCTTTTTGAATTAATTAATTTAGCTAGACTCGGTAACAAATATTTAGCGGAAAATGAACCCTGGAAGCAAGTGAAAACAAATCCTAAAAGGACAGAAACTATTTTGAATATTAGTTTACAAATTGTCTTCTCTCTTTCCGTGCTAAGTGAGCCCTTTTTACCAATAACTTCAAAAAAATTATGTAACATTTTAAACACTAGTTTTTCAAATTGGGATTGCGCAAAAAATTCAAATAACATCAAGGCTAATCACAAAATAAAAAATGCCGAACATTTATTTGAAATAATTACAGATGAAAAAATAACTGAGGAAATAAATAAATTAAATTAATCTTCTATATTATTTTCTACAACTGACCAATCAACTAAATTCCAAAAAGCTAAAATATAATCTGGTCTTCTATTTTGATAATTTAAATAGTATGCATGCTCCCAAACATCTAAACATAATATTGGTTTGCCTCCACAGGCACCTTCCATTAACGGATTATCTTGATTAGGTGTTGAACAAATACTTAGACCATTTCCATCATAACAAAGCCATGCCCATCCAGAACCAAAACGTGTTGCGGCTGCTTTAGAAAAATCTTCTTTCATTTTATCAAAAGAACCAAAAGAACTATTAATCATGCTTAATAATCTTTCTGAGGGATCTACCTTGTTAGGTGATAAAATCTTCCAAAATAAACAATGATTATAAAAACCTCCACCATTATTTCTTATACCAGCAGGAAGATCTTTACTGATTAGTATTTTCTCTATTGATTTATCTTCAAATTCTGTTCCTTTAATTAGATTGTTCAGATTGTTTGTATATCCAGCATGATGTTTACTATGGTGAATCTCCATAGTTCTAGCATCAAAGTGTGGTTCTAACGCATTATACGCATACTTAAGCTCAGGTAATTTAAAATTCATAGCATTATTTTTATTTGTATCAAAAATACTAAAATTTCCTTCACCAAAAAAACTAAAAGCCTTAAGTTGAATGGGAATAATAGAATACAAACTAAAACTTAATACTGATTTTAATAAGCTTCTTCTAGTAACCTTTTTTGTTTTTTTTTCCATTTCACAGGTTGTTTTTATGAATACTATATTTCATCAATAATTTCTAAGGCCTTTTGTAAATAATTATCATCTTTATTATAATGATAACTAAGGTTTTCTATTGATAAAATATTATTTAGTATCATGTTTTCAAATTGAGTAATTAAGTTATACTTATATTTATATATAACAGTTGACCCTTTAGAAAGATTTACCATTTCTGAAAACAAATTTTCTCTATTTTTTTTAAAAAAACTTTTATAGTCCAATGTTAATTCTGCTCTATTATTATCAGCAAAATCAAATGCTTTTTCATATAAATTTTTATAATTTTTATTCCAATAATCAGATTCAAAAGCAGACATTGTATCATTAAATATTATAAAATCTGGAGTTATTCCGCCATAGGAAAAAACTACCCTCCCTCCTTTTGTTTTAAATTCTTTTCTATTATCAATAGTGTCCAAAAAATTATATGGTTTCTGAATGCTCCTTCCTGAAGGAGTATAATACTTTGAAACTGTAACCCTAATAGAACCGCCATCTTTTAATGGAATTTGTTCTTGAACTAAACCCTTACCAAAACTTTTTTTTCCAACAATACTTCCCCTATCATGATCTTGAATGGCGCCGGCTAATATTTCACTTGCGGAGGCACTATTTTCATTGATTAACACAACAATATTTCCTTTTTTAAATATTCCCTTATTATTAGAATAGTACGTTTGTTTTTTTCGAAAGTCGCCTTTAGTACTCACAATTTCCATATTACCTTCTAAAAATTCGTTTGTTACATCAACTGCTTGTTGTAAATAGCCCCCTGGATTTGATCTTAAATCTAATATTAACTTTTCAGCCCCTTGGCGCATTAAGTTAGTTAGCGCTTCCTGAAATTCGTAATACGTTGTCGCTGAAAACTTTTCTAGT